>CAZVAY010000030.1:0-14849 GCA_964625265.1 uncultured Sphingobacteriales bacterium
GTGGCTGAAACCTGATGGAAGCATTTATATTTTCTGCGGAATAGGCAATAATGGTGGGGACGGCCTGGTGGCTGCCAGGTTGTTAAAAAAGCAAAGACACTCAGTTACAGTGTGTATCGTACATTATTCCGATCGTCCTTCTGACGATTTTAAAACCAATTTTAAAAGGCTCCCAGGGGATATTCCGGTTATTGATATTCATTCTGCCAATGACTTCCCTTCTCAGTGCCAGGGCAAAATGATCATTGATGCACTTTTGGGAACGGGACTGACACGGCCTATTAAGGGATTTTCACGGGAGATTATAGCCGGAATCAACAAAGCCGGCAAAACGGTTGTAGCCCTCGATATCCCATCAGGCACTTATTGTGACAGTATCAATTCAGACCAGGCCAGGATCAGGGCTGACTACACCATTACATTTCTCCCTAATAAATTGGCTTTTCTTATACCCGAAAACCAGGATTACATAGGTAACTGGAAGGCCGTTGATATAGGCCTCCATCATGATTTTATTAATTCCTGTGTGACAAATTATTCGATGGTTGACAAACAGGATCTGTTGGCCCGGTTTCCCAGGCGTAAGCCTTTTGCGCACAAAGGCAATTTCGGCCATGCGCTGATTGTCGGGGGAAGCAAGGGGAAAACCGGTGCCGCTGTGCTTGCCGCCAGGGCAGCCTTACGTTCCGGTGCAGGGCTTGTTACCGCCCATATTCCTGCATGTTCCTATAATATTTTACAAACTGCCGTACCCGAATGCATGGTTTCCGTTGATACCCACAGCGAAGTTGTTACTGAGGTAATTCCTGAAGAAAAAATCACAGCCATAGGTATAGGCCCCGGGCTGGGGACAGATAAAAAGTCCCTGCAGGCATTACAAAACCTGATTGAAAACTCCAATCAACCATTGGTCATTGATGCTGATGGCCTGAACCTGTTAGCGCAGAATAAAGAACTTCTCGACAAGCTCCCTAAAGGCAGCATTTTAACGCCACACATTGGTGAATTTACCAGGTTGACAAAAAAGTGTTCAGATCATATTGAACGTTTGAATGTCCTTCGGGAGTTTTGTATGAAATATAAAACTGTTGTTGTGTTGAAGGGCCGGTATTCTGCCATTTGCTCACCGGAAGGACAGGTTCAGTTTAATCCGACCGGAAATCCGGGGATGGCCACCGGTGGCAGTGGGGATGTCCTGACCGGTATTATTACCTCATTCAGGGCGCAAGGTGACACTGCTTTAAATGCAGCGGTAAAAGGTGTTTTTTTACATGGACTCGCAGGTGATATGGCTGCCCAAAAATTTACCGAAGAAGCCTTAATTGCAGGAGATATCATTAACCTGCTTCCTGCTGCTTTTGATAATTGTAGGTAAAATCACCGTTTTGAGAAATTTATGTTTACCGGAAAATATTTGTTTTTTAATATATTTCATTTTTTAAAAAAGTCATTAACCAGCGTATTCATACATATTTTGCATTTATTCTAAAATAAAATACCTGGTTATTGGAGGCTGTAACTGCAAAATTGTAAACTATGGAACCGTTATTTTTTATTGTAATTGCGCTCATAATTGGAGCAGCAACCAGGCACTTTTTGAAAAAAACCCCATTGCCTTATACCGTATTGCTCATGATCTTTGGGGGGATATTAGGCGTATTCTCCCGCAGAGGAGCTTTCGAGGGTTTTCACGCATTGCATGGGGCATTAAGTTGGGCCGGGAATATAGACCCACATGTCATCCTGTTTATTTTTCTGCCTATTCTAATCTTCGAGGCAGCCTTTGCTATGGATGTTCATACATTCAAAAAAACAGTGGGCAATGCAACTATACTGGCTGTACCGGGGATTGTCATCGCCTTGCTATTGACTGCCTCGTTGGTTGTAGGCCTTAGTTATGCAGATATTGGTTTCAAGGCATTTGGTTGGAATATGGCTTTTGTTTTCGGTGCTGTCGTCAGTGCAACCGACCCGGTTGCCGTTGTAGCCCTGCTTAAAGAACTGGGTGCCAGTAAAAAACTCGGAACACTCATTGAAGGAGAGTCATTATTAAATGACGGAACTGCTATTGTTATATTTTTCGTTTTCCTCGCTACTATTCCTGGCGTTGAAGTGCATGGAGGCGATACACCTGTCATTTTACAATTTATAAAAGTTTCTTTCGGTGGTATTTTGCTTGGCCTTGTTGTGGGTGGAACAGTATTACTTTGGGTAAAGAAAGTTTTTAACGATGCCATGATTGAGATTACCCTCATCGTTGTTGCTGCTTACCTGACATTTTACATTGCTGAACATTTTCTTCATGTTTCCGGTGTTTTGGGGCTGGTAGCCCTCGGCCTTGCAATGGGCAGTGCAGGCAGGACACGGATCAGTGCCGAAGTGCAGCACTTTTTACATGAATTCTGGGAATTGGCAGCTTTTATTGCCAATACATTGATTTTTGTAATTGTGGGTGTAGTCATTGCTGAAAGAAGTGAATTCAGTGGCATTGATTTCATAGCCTTATTTATCCTTTATGTGAGTTTGCACCTGATCCGTGGTATTATGGTTTTGCTTGCTTATCCTTTTATGAAAAACCTGGGATATGGATTGCCCAAAAAAGATGCAATGGTATTAGTTTACGGAGGCTTACGGGGTGCAGTCGGCCTTGCCCTGGCACTTTATATTGCCGGTGAAGAAGCTATCCCTGAGGAAATCAGGAATCAGTTTTTGTTTTATATTGCCGGCATTGTCGCTCTTACATTGCTGGTCAACGCCACTACCATTAAGTTTGTCATTAATAAACTGGGCCTGACTAAAATACCACCTGTAAAAGTATTGATGTTTTCAAATGCCTTTAAGTCCATTAACCGGGAAACCCATAATGAAGTTGAGGTGATACGAAAAGACCGGTTTATGAGCGGGGCAGACTGGAATACAGTTGAATCTTACCTGGCTGATAAAGAGGTAAGGCAATTAACCGAAGAGGAGATTGATGCCATGGATCCTGTGGCTGAAGCCCGAAGGAGAATACTGGAAAGGGAAAAACGAAGTTACTGGAACCAGTTTAAGGAAGGATTGCTGGGTTCAATGGCTTATACCAAACTGGCCGACAACATCAATGAGATCATTGACATGGGAGGTACGGTTCCTCTCACCGACAGGGAGTACCTGGACGACCTATTGAGGTCAAGAAAACTATTATCCAGACTGGAAAAATTTCCGCTGATCTCAGGTTGGGCTAAAAATACATTATTGGAACGACTGGCATCTTCTTATGATATTGCACGCGGCTTTGTTGTCGCCCAGGAAGAACTGGCCAAGCTGGTTTCGTCCATGGATTTCGACTTTAACCAGGATGACCAGACAGATGAGGAAGAAATCCGGATGAAACAATCCGTATCGGATGAGATACAGCAAAACCGTATGCGTGGACTGAATTATATCAAAGAAATTCATATCGCTTTTCCTGAAATCACCAAATCCATTGAAACCAGGCAGGCTGTAAGGTCAGTGCTGAATTATGAGAAAAATCTTGTTCATAAGCTCAACAAAGATGGCCGTCTTGAAGATGATGAGGCAGACAGGATGATAGTGGATGTAGAAATGCGGATGAAACAACTAATGGAATCACCATTGATCACAAAAATGCCTGAACCCATTGAGGTGTTAAAAGAAATGGCATGGATGAAACATTTGCCTGCAGACCTGGCTGATAAGGTAGTCCAAATTGCTTCAGAAAAGAATCATACGGCAGGAAATACACTGATCAAACAGGGAGATTCCGGAGAATCGGGGATGCTGGTTATTGCACGCGGAAGTGTTAAAGTGATGGTAGGAGAACTAGTCGTTGACTTGTTAGGTGCAGGCAGCGTTATTGGTGAAATGTCTGTTTTGGCCGGGGTGCCTAGAACAGCCTCAGTTGTTGCTGATACTCCGGTGACCGCTCTTTGGCTTTCATCTTCCGAAATGCAATCGATCATCAAAGAAAATGAAGCCCTGGGCAATGAGTTATGGCAAACTGCCGGACTCCGGTTTGCCGAGAACCTCCTTGGTGCCATTCCTCCTTACCGTGACTTGTCACTCATGAAACTCCGTAGATGGTTGGCCAATGGCAAGGTGTTGAAAACAGAGGACGGAGAACATATTTCAATGAACAATAAGGTGGCAGCGCTTATTTCCGGTACAGCAACAGATAAGGCTACCGGGCACATATACCAGGCTCCTTGTATTGTGGATGTTGCGGAGGCCGTATTTTCAGAAAACGGGCGTGTTTTCCTTTCCGACATGATACAAAACTTAAATGAATAGAATGATTGTATTGAAATGAAAATTTCTCAAAGAAGTTTGATCCGGGCTGTTGTTTTCATTTATCTCTATATTCTGTCTGTTGTACTGTTCGGATTGCTAAAAATCTTTCATTTAAATTCCTTAATTACAGATTTCAGCTTTCTTTTATTGATCAGTGTTTTTTGCTTTACGGTCTTTCTTTTTATCAAAAAATTTTTAAAAAGATATTACAACTACAGGGATAAAAACGGGATTATTGTTACCATAGCTATACTTCTGGTGATACAGAACATCCTAATCCTTGCCCATGGCGAAACCATCCGCTCATCGGGTGACCTTAAGTTCCTGTTCTACCTTTTATTTATTATCAATTCACTCCTGATCATTGTCTTTTATATTGCCCTGTTCTATCATTTATTCAAATTATCATTCAGGCATTTTAAACTGATGAAATGGGTAGCCTGGAGTTTTTTGTTCGTTGCCCTGATTGTTGGAATCACCGGAACCTCTGACTTAATGAACGAAAATGATTTAGTATTATCCATTGAGCATGCTTATCCTGTAATTACCATCAACATGCTAAACCTGCTTCCTTTTATCCTACTTTCAGTTATTTACAGAAGAGCACTGATGGAAAGGTATTGATCCTGTTTTTTGAAAACACAAATAAGACAGTCATTCATTTGTCAATTGCTATCTTTGCTTCAAAATTAAACTGTGAGCCAAACGCCCCAAATACTTGTTACTAATGATGATGGCATTCATTCCCCCGGGATAAAAAAGTTGGTGGATGTTGTTAAAAATTACGGAGAAATAACCATTGTTGCACCTGCCGAACCCATGTCGGGCGTTGGCCATGCCATTACGATGAGAGAACCCATTTATTTCAGAGAAGATGGTGAGCATTTTCCGGGAATTAAATCTTTTGCCGTAACCGGTACGCCTGCCGACTGTGTAAAACTTGGCATCGGGACCCTGATGGATAAGAAACCTTCTCTGGTCTTTTCAGGTATAAACCATGGCAGCAATGCCTCTGTGAATATGATCTATTCAGGTACCGTTGCAGCAGCCATTGAAGGCTCCCTGTATGGGGCAAAATCCATTGCATTCTCAGTTCTTAATTATCATGATGATGCAGACCTGACACTTGCTGCACAGGTAGTCAATGAAATAATGGAAGTGATTGACCAGATTGATATTCCTCCCTATTCATTGTTAAATGTAAACATACCGGATATCCCTGTAACCGAATACAAAGGCCTTAGATTTTCACGGCAATCCATGGCATACTGGCGCGAGGAATTTGTTGAAGAACCAGGGGTTAACGGGGAAAAAGCTTATTGGCTTAAAGGAGAATTTTTCTGTGAAGACAAGACAGAAGATACTGATATCTGGGCGCTTGAAAACAATTTTGCTTCGGTGGTACCCGTTTATCTTGACCTGACACATCATTATTTGCTAAACAATATGAGAAAAAAATTCCCTCATGAAAGGATATAATTCAGTTTCCCTCGGTGCTGTTATTGGTGTTGTAATGGCAGTCATTTCAATTATGGCCATTTACCTTATCCAATTCACCGATTTAACAATAACTGAATATTTTACTGCGCTATTTCAGAACAAAAGGTTATTTGCCCCTGTCGTGAGTATTGCCGGCATCCCCAACCTGGGCATTTTCTACCTTTTCATCAACAAAAACAAGTACCAGAGTGCGCGGGGAATCATACTGGCAACCTTTATCCTTGTGGTTATTGTAATCCTAATCAAAGTCCTTCTCTGACAATGTCCGGTATATTTATCATCGCTGGGGAAGCCTCAGGCGACCTGCATGCTTCAAGGCTTATTGAAGCATTAAAAAAACTTCAACAGGGGATTTCAATTACAGGTGTCGGTGGAGATAAAACGAAAAAGGAAGGTTGTAAACTGATCTTTCACTATCAGAAAATTGCTTTTATGGGGTTCAGTGAAGTGATCAAACAACTACCTGTTATTATAAATGCATTCAGCCGGGTGAAGAAAGAAATCCTGAAAACAAATCCTGACGTAATTGTATTTGTCGATTACCCCGGATTTAACCTGCGTATGGCCCGATGGGCGAAAAAAAAAGGGTACAATACCGTTTATTTTATTCCTCCCCAGGTTTGGGCATGGAGAGAAAAACGAGCCTATAAACTAAAAAAATACCTCGACCAGATCATCTGCCTCTTCCCATTCGAAAAGGAATTTTACAGGAAATTTGATATGGAAGTCCTGTACTTTGGTCATCCAATGGTTGATGAATATAATCGTTTTCAAGCTTCTAATGAATTTCTTTCTACCTATAACCTCAATAAAAACGGATATGTAGCTTTGTTCCCCGGAAGCCGTAAACAGGAAATTGAATCTATCCTGCCGGTAATGGTGGAAACAACCAGGAGATTTCCACAGGAGCAATTTGTATTGGCAGCAGGTAATGATTTCAACCGGGATTATTTTGAAAATTTTTTGGCTGACACCGGCAATATCACCTTGATAGAAAATAACCAGAAAGAAATAATGGCCCATGCCAAAACCGGTATCATTACATCAGGTACAGCTACGCTTGAAGCTGCTTTGTCGGGAATGCCCATGGTAGTGGTTTACAAAACCACTTCTTTGAATTACAGGATATTTAAATTTTTTGCAAAAGTGAATTTTATCAGCCTGGTTAACCTGGTTGCAGGTAAACAGCTAGTCAGGGAACTTATCCAGGATGAATTTACTTTTGAAAATACCAGCATGGAATTAAAAAAACTTCTCACGGATATTGATTATACAAGGGAGATGAAAAAAGGATTTGAAGAGGTCAGAAGGTTGTTATCTCCGGTAGATAGTAATGCATACACTGAATCATCACGCATTGTATTGTCCCTGATAAATGATTAATGATTTTGCCATTTTTGAAAAATAACTCATTTTTGCACCGCTAAAAAGTTCTTTTTATTGATTGGGGCATTAGCTCAGCTGGCTAGAGCGTTTGACTGGCAGTCAAGAGGTCACCGGTTCGACTCCGGTATGCTCCACAACATTTACCCCGGAAATTCTTTACCGGGGTTTTTTATTTGGTGGGATTTATAGTACTGTTATCTTTTTAAACCCACAGTTATTCTCCAAATGGATGTAATTCTTTAAAAACTACCCCTTTTAATGTCAGCCTATATTTCTGGTTTTTTGATGTTGCTTTATGGGGTGTTTTTATAATGTCTTGACGGATTATTCTATTTTTAAATGATTTTGAGAATTATTACTGACCAACATTAATCTCATATTGAATAGGCGTAACAGTTCAGGAGCGCCTCCAACAATCAACTCCCCTCATTCGTAAATCCCAAAATCATTTATCTTTACTTTTGTTTAAAAGACCTATTGATATTTTCAGCAGACCGTTCAGAATGATTTTTTAAATAATGATTAAATATGCACTGATTAAATTCTACTTTTGACCTGAAAAACATTCTTTCATGAACCCGACCCTGATTGCCATTATCATTATCCTGTATTTCGGAATGTTGGTTGTCATTGCCCGCATCACATCCCGCCATGCAGACAATGCTTCTTTTTTTCTGGGCAACCGCAAGTCACCCTGGTATATTGTTGCCTATGGCATGATTGGCGCTTCGCTGTCAGGCATCACTTTTATTTCTGTACCGGGATGGGTAGGAAGTAGTCATTTTTCCTATTTCCAGATGGTTCTCGGTTATTTGCCCGGTTACCTGTTTATCTATGTCGTTCTGTTGCCCATCTATTATAAATTGAATGTAACCTCCATTTATACCTACCTCGAAAAAAGATTTGGCTTTTGGTCTTACCAGGCCGGTGTGTTGTTTTTCCTCTTTTCCCGAACATTCGGAGCTGCAGCGCGGCTGTTTATCGTTGCCGGTGTCCTGCAATATGTGCTACTTGATCAATGGCATGTTCCTTTTGTAGCTACTATTGCCATTACCATCGGGCTGATCTGGGTTTACACCCAAAAAGGAGGCATTAAAACCATTATCTGGACTGACACACTTCAGACTACTTTTATGCTGATTGCCATTGTGGTGGTGATTGTTCTGGTTACCAAAGCAATGAACCTCAACCTGGCAGGTGCTCTGGCGCTGGTCAGGGAAAGTGACTATTCACAAATATTTGATTTTAACAACTTCAATTCAAAATCCTTTTTCTGGAAGCAATTTTTTGGAGGGGCTTTTATAGCTATTGCCATGACCGGACTTGACCAGGACATGATGCAAAAAAACCTGAGTTGTCATCATTTAAAAGGAGCCCAGCAAAATATGTTCTGGTTCAGCCTTTCGCTGGTACCGGTTAACCTGCTTTTTCTTTCACTTGGTGCTCTTTTATACATCTATGCAGCAACAAATGGCATTCAACTTCCGGCTGATGCCGATATGGTATTCCCCGAAATTGCAACAGGAGGTCATATTCCCATAATAGCCGGAGTGTTCTTTATCCTTGGCATTATTGCCGCTGCTTATTCAAGTGCCGATTCAGCCCTCACAGCACTTACTACTTCGTTCAGTGTGGATATTCTGGGCGTTGACAAAATGGAAGACCAGGAAAAAGCAAAAAGGACGAGACAAAGGGTACACGTGGGGTTCTCGATATTATTGTTGTTGATCATTCTTACTTTCAGGGCAATCAACAATACCAGCGTTATTGATACCCTGTTTGTTGTGGCCTCATACACTTATGGACCGCTGCTTGGTTTATTTATCCTGGGCATATTTACCAAAGTCCGGCTCAGGAATTCATGGTGGGTGATGGCTTCTGCCGTCCTTGCCCCGATAATTTCATGGCTGATCAGCAAGCATTCACAGGAATGGTTTAATGGTTACCAGTTCGGGTATGAACTGCTTTTGTTGAATGCCTTTGTGATGATCTTGTTGCTGCTGGTCCTGCCAAAAGGAAGCAATGATGGAATAACCCCGCCTAAATCAACTGTATGAAGTGGTTACGTATCATATTGCTTTTCCCTTTTACCATCCTGCATACATTTATTGTTGTTTATTTGAATTTCCTGTATAACCTGGGGGTTTTAAAAAGCCGGAAATTTGATATCCCGGTCATTGCCATTGGAAATCTGTCAACAGGTGGAACAGGAAAAACACCAATGGCGGAATACCTGGTTCGGCTGCTTACCAAACAACATTATCATCCTGCTTACCTGAGCAGGGGTTATAAACGAAAATCCAGGGGCTTTGTATTGGCAAACCCCGAAATCCATCCTGCCGAACTGGGGGATGAAGCCTACGAGGTTTATGAAAAACTCAACATTCCTGTTGCTGTGTGTGAAAGCAGGGCTGAAGGTATTGATAAGTTACTTGCAACCAATCATCTGGATATTGATATTATTATTCTGGATGATGCCTATCAGCACCGCAGGGTAAAACCGGGCCTTACTATTTTACTGACTGAATTCCACAACCCCTATTTCAAGGACTTTGTATTTCCTTCGGGGAATTTACGTGAGCCACGTTTCGGTAAAAACAGAGCCGATATTATCTGCACGACCAAATGTCCGGATGATATAAAGGATATTCAAAAGAGCTATTTTACAGACAAAATTAAACCTGATAGCCACCAGCTTCTATCCTTCTGCTCATTGCAATATGATAATCCGGTTGATGCAACAACAGGAACTGTTAGAGAATGGCAGGAATTTGAACATTATAGCGGCTTATTATTTTCCGGAATTGCCAATCCATTACCACTCTCAAATTTTCTTCAGCAAAAAATATCCCTGGAATCAAGTATAAACTTTCCCGATCATCACAATTTCTCAAAAAAAAATATTGACCGGATCATCAGGCAATTCGAAAATATTAAAAAAGAAAACAAATGTATTTTAACCACTGCCAAAGACATCAGCAGGCTTAAAGGTTCCGGGCTCTTAAATAGCTTCGATTCGTTACCTTTGTATTTCATTCCGGTTAATTTTGTTTTTCTCGGAAATGATCATTTCAACCAAAGAATTCTGGATTATGTTAAACAAAATCAAAGAAACAGTTGAGTTTATTAAATCCGAAACTTCGGGCTTTGTCCCTCAGTATGGCATTATTCTCGGAACCGGCCTTGGAGGCCTGGTCAAGGACATTGAAATTGAACATTCGCTCGATTATGATAAAATCCCTCATTTCCCCGTATCAACAGTCGAAAGCCATGCAGGTCGGCTGGTTTTCGGAATTTTAGGCGGGAAAAAAATAGTCGCCATGCAGGGCAGGTTCCATTATTACGAAGGTTATTCCTTCCAGGAAATTGTCTTTCCGGTAAGGGTTATGAAATTTCTGGGTATTGAAACACTTTTTGTATCCAATGCCTGCGGAGCAGTAAACCCCGATATTCATACCCGCGATATTATGATTATCAATGATCATATCAATTTATTGGGTGGAAATCCCTTACGTGGAAAAAACTTTGACGAACTGGGGCCACGATTTCCTGACATGGCCGAAGCCTACGACAGACAGTTGATTATCAAAGCGCTCAAAATTGTTGAACGGCTGGACTTTAAAGATATTAAAGTCCATACCGGAGTCTATGCCAGTGTTCAGGGCCCCAATCTGGAAACCCGTGCTGAATACCGCTACATCCGAATTATCGGAGCCGATGTGGTGGGCATGTCTACTATTCCGGAAGTGCTGGCTGCCAGGCATATGGGTGTTAAATGTTTTGCCATTTCAGTCATTACCGATGAAGGTTGGCATGATATACTTTATCCTGTTTCGCTCGAAGATGTGGTGTCTGCTGCCAATGACACAGAACCTAAAATGACTGCCATACTCCGTAATCTCATTGCTGAATTATAAACAGCCTGATTGTGTTAAAATCCGGTTTAAAATCTACCATTCTTTTTTTCCTTATTTTCCTGTTTGGCCTGTCTCATGTATGGGCTGAGAACGATTCTTCCCTCATCCGGGTATTACGGGCTGAGTCTTGTCATTTCTTTGAAAATCCTGATTCCCTTCATCCCATTGATACCAATATTGATTTTTTTCATCAATACGAAAGTGAATTTTATTTCAACGGGTTTACCAGAAACAATGGCAGCATTGCTTCCCCGCTACGAAGCCTTTATTTTACCAACAATCCAAAGGTTTTTTTTAATACTGGTTTAAACTGGTTTGATGCACTGTTTTCATCACCCTATCAAACCCGGATTTACGATACTTACACTCCCTATTTCAGGTTTAGATATATACAGGGAAACCTTGAAATGCAGAAATTTGAAGCCCTGCATTCCCGCAATATCAGCCCTTTTCTGAACGTGACTATCGATTATAAAACAACACGGAATGACGGCTTTTACCAAAGGCAGTTTTCTAAACTCGGTGACCTGAATCTAAACACCTCCTACCGGCCACGTTCCGGTAATTATTATGCCTTGTTTATTTACCAGTACAGGAAGGCTGTTCATGAAGAAAATGGTGGAATCACCAACGACAGTCTGTTTGGACTTTATTCCCAAACGGAACGCTATGGGGTGGATGTCTTTCTGGACCAGGGGAAAGCTACCCGGAAACAGCATATTCTTACCTTTAACCACAAGCTTAATTTCGCGGCTTTTGATCCTGACTCAGTTCAACTGACACACAGGTTTAAAACTGCACTGAACCATTCTGTTACATTCCTTTCCGACCACTATAATTACCTCGATGAATCTCCTTCTTCAAGTTACTACAACAGTTTTTTTATCGACAGCTTCAGTACTTCAGATAGCCTTTATTTCACCAGGCTTTCGAACCATCTTTTCTTCAGTTTCGAAAAACCTTCAATAAGTTATCTGGCAGCAGGGGCTATTTTTGAAAACGGGAAAACCGTACAAAACGGAATGGATTCATCTTTTAGTAATATCATTGCAAAAGCTCAGGCAATAAGGTATTGGAAAACAGGGAAAATAGACATTACCGCTCATTATGTTCTATCCGGCAATAACCAAAACAATTATTCCTTTTTGGGGGAAATGACGCTCTTCCCTTCAGAAAATACAGATTTAGGGTTTACAATTAATTCGAAGCGGGTTGCTGTCCCCCTGTTTCAGAACCGGTTATATTCCAATCACCTGAAGTGGGACAATCATTTTATGCCAGTTTCGTCAAACAGCCTGGAAGGAATGCTTTTCTGGAAAAATTTCAATACGCATTTTGTAATCAGGTATTCGCTGGTTAACCAATATATCTATTTCAACAAAAACATGGAGCCTGAGCAATTGGAAAGCAGGCTGTCTGTTGTTCAGCTTAACCTAAGGACCCATTTTACTGCCGGTCATTTTCACTTCCTCGAAAATCTTGCCTGGCAAAAAACACCCTATCATGCTGAATTAGGCCTTCCCGAATGGCTGATTAATTCTACCAACTATTATGAAAACCTGGTATTTTCAGGTAATATGAAAATGCAGGCAGGGATCGATATCCGGTTGAGCCAGGCCTATGATCCATTGGGATATTTTGCTCCTTTCGGGGTTTATTATCATCAGGATTATTTTCATCAAAATATTTATCCGGTTGTTGATTTATTTGTCAATGCTGCTGTAAAAAGGATGCGGATCTTTGTTAAATACGAACATATAAACCAGGGTTTTCCTGAAGGCAATTTCTTTATCAGGCCTTATTATCCCTATGATTCACGTACACTCCGGTTTGGTTTCGACTGGATGTTTTTTGATTAAAATTTCATGAAGCTTCTTAAATACCTATTGATATTTTGTCTTTCAGCCGTCCTGTCTTTTCAGGGGGCTGCCCAAAAATACCGCTATCTGAACATAGGATTGGGGACAATTTTACCCGTGGTAAAAGAAGATGCCATGTCACCTGTCAAATATTACGGCATCGGCCTTGCCAGCCGGGTGGAATTTAGAGTTTACAAGGAAAAAACTATTTTTAGCCTCCAGGGTGTCTTCGATATAGGTGGCATGTCGGGCAGCCTGAACCTGGGTAACTCTATTGCTACTTTTTCTCATCCCGGTTTTAAAGTGATGAAATTGTACCGGTTCAGGCAACTCGGTGAAAATAACGTTTACTGGTATCTTGGGGGCGGTTTCAGTTCCCTGACCATCACCCACCAAAACCCCAACCTGAACAACAGCTCTTTTATCTATCATTCTTTCAACGGGCCCCGCTTTGCCACTGCCCTTAGTTTTAAATTCAGCCTGCCCAAACATGATTTTGTTCTTCAGTACCAGGCTGAACTGGAACCCTTCACCTATGCTTTTCACAACAACTATAACCGTGTTTTTGATTTTATTGACCCTGAAACCAAAGAATGGAAGGAAATTTTGAAATACTCGGGTCCGGCTTTCACCAACCGCTTTCTGGCTTATAGCTGGAAAGCTTCCTTATTGTACCGCTTAAGTAACCGAAATGCCATTGAACTGGCCTACCATTGGGATTATTTTCATTATAACAATATCTACAATTTCAACAATGCCAACCATATCCTGCTGGCCAGCCTGATGTTTAATTTTTAATGATGTTGCGAAACCTTATCCTATTACTTTTTCTTCTGCCGGCTCTTACCGGATGTGAACAAATACTGATGGAGAAAAATCCCGCTGACGACCCTGTGAGCAACTTTGAATACCTTTGGAAAACCATTGACCGGAAATACAGTTTTTTTGAACTAAAAAACATCGACTGGCAAGCTGTTTATGATACCTCAAGGCCAAAAGTCCGGGCTGAAACCACGGATGAAGAACTTTTCGATATCCTGGCAGGAATGCTTTATGTATTGCGTGACGGCCATGTAAACCTGGTTTCTGATTTTGATATTACCCGCAACTGGAGATTCTATCTCGACAGGCCTCAAAACTTCAGTTATGAGCTGCTTGAGCGAAATTACCTAAAAGAGGATTTCCGCATTACAGGCCCGCTGATCAATAAAGTTATTGATTCCATCGGTTATATTTATTACGGAAGTTTTGCCAGTCCGATTTCCTATTTTGACCTTGAATATGTCCTGAATAACTTCTCCGGTTTGAAAGGCGTCATCCTTGATGTTCGTGACAATGGAGGTGGCTCACCACAGAATGCCTTTACGCTTATTAGTCATTTTGCTGATAGCCGCAGGCTGGTGTATACCTCATATCTTAAAAACGGCCCCGGGCACAACGATTTCGATCCTGCCAACCCGGTTTATACGGATCCGAAAGAAGACTGGGACTTTAACCAGCACATTGTATTATTGACCAACCGTTCCTCTTTCAGTGCAACTACCTTTTTTGCAGCCATGTGCAAAGCATACCCCCATATTACCGTAATGGGTGATACGACAGGGGGCGGAGGTGGCATGCCTGCCGGTGATGAATTACCAAACGGCTGGCATTTCAGGTATTCGGCAAGCAAAACCATTATGCCTGATGGCTGGGATTTCGAATTGGGTGTCCCTCCTGATATTGTTGTCTATCAGAAAAAGGAAGATACAGACCTGGGATTTGATACCATCCTTGAGGCAGCCCTCGATTTTCTAAAATAGTAACAAATTCCTGTTTAAAAAAACCTCTATTCCCCTACGTTTTTTATGGCTCATATTATTCTACTTTGTTAATATAGTACTTCCCCCGGTTAGTA
>CAZVAY010000031.1:0-14504 GCA_964625265.1 uncultured Sphingobacteriales bacterium
AGCGGTCTACCGCTTATAACCATATGAACCGGAAAGCATGGATCGACGGGAATATTGGCGGTGTCTTTGACGATGCTGGCGAACTGATCGGTTCAGAAAGTGGTGGCTACACCTTGTCGTGGAGTACAACATTCACTGTACCTGCCAATGCTGTGAAAGGCCCGACCAGGATGAGGATTGCTACGAGCCTGGGCGATATGCCAAATGAGGCTTGCGGAGTTAATCAATACGGAGAATATGAAGATTACAGAATTGTTGTCCGTGAAGACGGAACACCTCCTGTTATTGACATTACCGGACTTGATGTTGTTACTTTGAAACAATGCCAGTGTGACTATGTTGACTCAGGTGCAGTTGCAACAGACAATATCAGTGGAGTCGTGCCGGTTAGCGATACAACCAACTTTGACTGCAGCACACCTGGAACTTACTGGTGGAGATATACAGCTCAGGACAGTGTTGGTAATATTGGCAGCCTTGATAGGGTGATCATTGTCGAAGCCGATGATGTTGCTCCTACCATTTCTTTGAATGGGGCTCTTGTCGATACCATTGAAGTCTTCAATACATTTACAGACATGGGTTATGTAGTTGACGATACCTGCAGCGGTGTTGACTATGTTGACATCAACGGAGCAGTTGATACTGCAGAACTTGGTCAGTATGACATTGAATATACTGTTTACGACATTGAAGGTAATTCAGCTTCAGCAACCCGCACTGTGTATGTACTTGACAGGACAGACCCAACTATTTCACTGACAGGCAAAAGTGTTCTTCTTCACGAGGTTAATAATCCATTTGTTGATCCCGGTGTAACTGTCAGTGACAATTACTGCAAACAAAGTCAATTAACTCCGGTAATAAGTGGTTCCGTTAATTCTTCACTCCTGGGTACTTATACTTTGACCTATTCGGTGACCGATTGCAACGGAAACGGCCCGGTTACTATTCAACGAATTGTCAATGTGAAAGACACCACTGCCCCGGCTATCAATTCCGACATGTATTTTAACGGAGATACCATTACAATTGAAGTGTATGACAAGTTTATCATGCCATTACTGAAAGTGACGGACAACTATTACAAAACATACACTGATTCAAAATCAGGTACCTATGTAACCAACTTCCCTGATGGTACTTCTTCCGACCTGGGATACTTTACCTACATTTACACGGTTGAAGATGGCTCAGGAAACTCATCTTCATTTACCTTTGTCATTCATGTTGTCGACACAGAGGCACCTGTAATCACACTTGTTGGTACACCTGTAGTTAACCTCTGCCGCTTTAAAGAGTTTGAAAATGACAGCGCCTATGTAACCGATAACTTTGATAAGAACCTGACAATAACAACTGGCGGAACCTATTCCACTTACCTGACCTATAAAGCAACAGGGTTATATACCATCACTTATGATGCTGTAGACAATTCCGGTAATGTTGCCAACCAGGTTGTACGTTATATCAATGTGGAAGAGTGCCCATGGCTGTCAGTAGATGGCAATGACCTTGGTCAGTATATTAACATTTATCCTAACCCGACACAAGGCAAATTCGTTATTGATATGGATCTGCCAACCAACGAGAATGTTACAGTTACCGTTGTCAGCACGTTGGGCAAGGTGGTTAAAGTACTTGAGTTAGGCCAGATTTACGGTGGCCGGTTCACTGTTGACCTGAGCAACTACAGTACAGGTATGTACATGGTCAGAATTCAAACTGATGACCAGCTTGTTATCAAGAGAGTTGATTTAGCTAAGTAACCACTCATCAACCCGTTTAATATAAAACCCGGTATCCCAAGTACCGGGTTTTTTTCTTTTCCGGAAAACATAGTTTTTGATAAAAAAAATGATAAAACAATTGTGTACAGTTTAAACAATTTCAATTTTCCATGATATTGATTCATTTGTCCGGGGATAATTCCTAATGAAAAAAATCATGTACATTTGGTTTTAGAAAATTATGATGAAATTAACTGCTGCGATTACCGGATTCCTGATAATTCTATTGATATCATCAACCCCATTTGCCGCTAAAGCCGGGAATACAGACCAAATCTTCACCATTGATACCAAACAGGAACATACACTTGTTTCGCAATCCACCGTGTTGGTTACAATCAAATTCCTTGATTCAAACAGACAATTAATTTCAAATCTGAATGCCGGTTTAGACGTCTGTGTTAACGGTAAGATATACCCTGTTCAAGTAGTGGATGGATCAGCTCTTTTAAAGATTGAAGAAAATAAAAAAATCAGGCAACTTGAGATAAGCCTGGATAAAAAGAAGCAGGTCAAAACTACTGTATATATTAACAGGCTTCATCCTTTGTTCAGTTTGCTTCCACCCATAGTGGCCATCTTACTGGCCATTGTTTTTAAGGAAGTAATTATTGCCCTGTTCGCAGGCGTTTACCTGGGTATCCTGTTATTGCTCAATCCTGCTAACCCAATTAGCTATCTGAAAGCGCCACTGGTTTTTGCCGGAGATTACTTAATCAGGGTACTGACTAATCCGGATAAAATATCAGTCATTGTTTTTTCACTTATGATAGGGGGCATGGTAGGTATTCTGATCAGGAACGGCAGCATGCAAGCCCTTGTCATGCAAATTGCCAGCAGGATCAGATCAAGAAGAAGAGCTCAATTTATCACCTGGCTCATGGGTATCATCATCTTTTTTGATGATTATGCCAATACGCTTATCGTTGGGAACAGTTTAAGGCCGTTAACAGATAAGTTTAAAATTTCGCGCGAAAAGCTGTCCTACATTGTGGATAGTACCGCAGCCCCGGTTGCATCAATTGCTATGATCACAACCTGGATTGGCGCACAGATCAATTATATAACCGATGCTACAACTGTCCTTGGTATCCAGGAAAACCCCTACTCAATATTTCTGGGATCATTGCAGTACTCTTTTTATCCTTTAATTACCCTGTTTTTTATAGCTATGCTTATCTGGACCAAAAGGGATTTCGGGCCCATGCTGTACGCTGAGAAACTTGCTATCCATGATTTTGACAAGCTGATCCGGGACAGGTCTCATCCGGCAGGACAACAAGCTGTTACCACTAAGAATTCGACTATACGCTGGTACGATGCAGTCATACCGGTTGCGGTATTAATTATACTGGCATTTTGTTCCTTGTTATTTTACAAATCAAGCTGGCTCATCTGGCATAACCCAACGCTGTCATTCAGTTCAAAAATAATGCATGTAATAGGTGGTGCTGATCCATTCAGGGCTCTTTTATGGGCATCTTTCTGCGGATTATCCATAGCAGCTATTCTTTCGGTAATTAAAAGATCCTTAAAAATTAAAGAAGTCATCGAGGGCATGATGAGTGGCATTAATTCGATGCTTATTGCCATGATCATATTAATTTTAGCCTGGAGCCTGGGAATTCTCACCATTGAACTCGGAACAGATGTATATTTGTCCGGTTTGCTCAGCAAACATTTTCAACCCTTCCTGATCCCTGCCCTTGTATTTGTCATTGCAGCTGCCATTTCATTTGCCACAGGGTCAAGTTGGGGTACTATGGCCCTGCTTTACCCATTGATCCTGCCGGCAGCATACAATACTTGTATTGCTAACGAAATGCCTGTTCCACAAACCATGCATATATTTTATATGGTTGTTTCTGCGGTATTGGGCGGATCCGTTTTTGGTGATCACTGCTCACCTATTTCTGATACAACCATTTTAAGTTCCATGTCCAGCAGTTGCAACCATATTTACCATGTCAGGACACAATTACCATATGCAGTTACGGTAGCATTATCCAGTGTTGTGTTTGGTTACCTGATGTCAGCCTGGCTTAACCTATCTTCAATAGTCGGTTATTTATTATCCATTTTAACGTTAACTGCAATGATCCTGCTTGTTGGAAAACAACCCGGCAAATCACAAACATTTTGATCAAATTCATTAGTTAAAGCAAATAATCAAATTAGATGCTGATAGGTATATTTAAAATACTTTAAATATTCTTATCAAATATTGGCTATATTTCAGTTGGAAAAAATAGCTAAAACTGACACATGGGAATAGTAGTTAACATTTTTTCACTTCCTTTTTTGTATATTAGCGTGAAAATAAATTGGTTTGCCTGAATAAAAAATTAATACCTATGAAAAGTATATTTACACTCCTGATCTTGTTTGTTGTGTTTAATAGTCTTGCGAAAGATATCACAATAAAAGTAAAGAATGGCAACAGGGCATCACTTGTCCTGTATGCAGGAACAATTTCACCAAAAGACAATATTTACAACGATAATGAAACTGTCTTTATGCGTGAGCAATTGCAAATTAAAAAAACCGGTCGACCTATCAGGCCGCTAAAGAAAGGTCAAACTACTTTGCGTGACCTTTCAAACGGTGATATCCTCATCGTTTTTGGCCTATATGAAGGGGGAGGCCGTACTGAAGTTTGGCGTTACAGGGTGAAAGACATTGAGCGGGTATTAAGTTTAACCATTGAAAAGATACATCTTTACCGGCCGGCCAAATATTACATTCACATTGTTCGTGACCTGATCAAAACCGGAAATGCCGGTGCCGCAGTTGAAGTTGGCAATGAATCCCTATCTGGTGTATTTGTTTATTACAATGTCACAAAAGCAGAACCTGATACAGTATTTGTGCTAAATCCCAAAACAGAAGTGGCCGTCACAGAAGGTGAAAAGAGCGATAACAGTTTTGAAGGATTTGTCAGGTTTGATGCAGGGTTACCCTATATGTGCGACAGCCAGCTTTATAAGGTTTTTCCCGAAGATCAAATCATCCCGTGTCAATTGGTTGAGTTTGCCGGCTATAAAGAACTTAGTAAAACGTTCCAAAGCGGGTTTAAATTTCTATCCTGGAACATTAACGGGAGCCAACACATAGAAATGAACTCATCAGATATTGATTTCATGTCTGTCTTAAATTCAACTGACCCCGTCATGAGGAAACAGATTTTGAGCCATTATGCAAGAGATATCCACCGTTATAGTAATTCAAAATACCATTTATTCATGATCAGTTCCATGCAAAAGACCGACCTCTACAGCATTGTCGACCATAAATTCAGATCTATTCAGGACACTACTTATTTGTTGGATGGTGATTTACTCACTGGTAAAGGAAATAAACGGTTAAATGGTACAACAGACACGATTTTCCGGAAAACTAATTTCATCGGTCATATCCAGGCCATTGATATTACACCACTGCTTTATTATCTTGTTGCACGCTACGAACCCTTCATGCCCGAACCTTTTGATGCCGGAAATTGCCTGCAACTATATGAAGTTCTGGGAACAGTAATTGAATTACCGGCCTGTAATGAAGATGCGCTAAGTTTAACTGATCCCAAGTATACCATTGAACAGGTTAAAAAGCAGTTAAATGACCCTGAAGTGGAGAAAAAACTGAATGAAGTGCTAAAGGAAAGCATTACCGGGCCTATTCCATATATAGTTATCGACAAAGCAGATGAATTGCTAAAAAACGGAAAGCATTAAAGCGACATTTCATTTATTTTGTTGATTTATTGATACCTGATTGACTCAAGTGAATTAATTTTAAATTGCGCTCGTTCCTGATCCGTGTATATACTTAATGTAAGCCAAAATGACCCTTGCTGAAGCCCAGAGAATCGTAGACAGTTGGATTCAGGACAAAGGCGTCAGGTATTTCAATGAGCTTACAAATATGGCATTGCTGACCGAGGAAGTGGGTGAACTGGCCAGAATCGTGGCCAGACAATATGGAGAACAATCATTCAAGGAAGATGAAAATAGTTCTTTAGAAGAAGAAATTGCAGATGTGTTGTTCGTCCTGATATGCATCGCAAATCAAACAGGTGTAGACTTAACGGAGGCACTGGTAAAGAGCATTGAAAAGAAAAGCACCAGGGACAGTGAAAGACATAAAAAGAATCCAAAACTTAATAATGGATAAGTACAGTAAAAGAGGAGTTTCTGCAGATAAAACCGAAGTTCATGAAGCCATAAAAACACTGAACAAAGGTTTATTTCCTAATGCATTTTGTAAAATTCTGCCCGATTATCTTGGCAACGATAAAAAGTTCGGTAATATCATGCATGCCGATACCGCAGGTACCAAAACATCTCTTGCCTATATGTATTGGCGCGAAACCGGGGATATTTCTGTTTGGAAAGGTATTGCCAGGGACGCCATTGTAATGAATATTGATGATATTGCCTGCGCAGGAGTTACACAAGATATCATTATTTCATCGACAATTGGCAGGAATAAAAACCTGATACCGGGAGAAGTAATAAAAACCATCATTGAGGAGAACCAGGCATTTTGCGATTCAATGAATGAACTGGGTATCAACATGCATCTTGCAGGTGGCGAAACAGCAGATGTCGGGGATATTGTCAGAACAATTGATGTGGGAATTACTGCAGTAGCCAGGGCAAAAAGATCAAGGATCAAGCAAATAAAAATAAGACCGGGAGACGACATTATCGGGCTGTCGTCAACAGGATCCACAGTGTGGGACAATGAGTACAATAGCAGTATTGGAAGCAATGGACTTACATTTGCCCGTCATGAAGTTTTGGCGAACTCCTATAAACAAAAATATCCGGAATGTTTCGACCCGTCACTTACTGACGATGTAGTCTTTACCGGCAACAATCATTTAGAAGATCCAACTGAGGTGGAGAATTTCAATGTCGGACAATTGCTCCTGTCACCCACACGTTCTTATTTGCCGATACTGAATGAACTGTACGATACTTTTCTTCACGAAATAAACGGTATCATTCACTGCACAGGAGGCGGACAGACAAAGGTGCTGCACTTTGCAGACAATATTCACATTATCAAAGATAATTTATTTGAAACACCACCGGTATTTAATCTTATCCAAAAGCAAAGCAATGCCGATTGGAAAGAAATGTACAAGGTATTTAATATGGGCCATAGAATAGAAATCTACTGCCAGCCCGGGATATCTGAAGATGTCATCTACCTGGCCAATAAATTTGGCATCGAAGCAAAGATCATTGGCCAATGCGAAGCGAATAACAACAGTAAGCTAACAATAAATAGCCAACATGGGGTATTTAATTATTAATTGGCAAATAATAAATTATTGCTATCTAATATTTACAAATACTTTTACTTTTGCTTTTTAAATTTTGTTATCAAAATAACAAACTAAGCCATCATGGAACTACTCGACTCAATACAGAGGAATGCAGCCCGGTTAGATAAAATGATCGTTCTGCCGGAAAGCTATGAAGAACGTACATTAAAGGCAGCCAATTACTGCCTTGAAAAAAGCATCGCCCGGATTACTTTATTAGGTAAAAAGGAAAAAGTGCTTGCGGATGCCCAAAGATTAAACCTTTCACATATTATCCAGGCAGAAATTGTCGACCCGTTACATTTTGACAAGCAGGATGAATATGCCACACGGCTGGCTGAAATACGAAAAAGCAAAGGTCTTACAAAAGATGAAGCATCAAAACTGTTGCAAGACCCCTTGTATTTTGCTGTCATGATGATAAAAATGGGAGATGCAGATGGTGAAGTAGCAGGTGCCGATAACGCCACAGGGGATGTACTCAGGCCAGCCTTCCAGATTGTAAAAACAATGCCCGGAATATCTGTCGTTTCAGGCGCTTTCATGATGATCCTCAAGGACCAGCCGTTTGGTGAGAACGGGCTCATCATCTTTGCAGATTGTGCAGTACATCCTGATCCAAATGCAGCGCAACTTGCAGAAATTGCTATCAGCACAGCCCATACGGCTAAAAATATTGCCCGGATTGAACCACGGATTGCCATGCTTAGTTTTTCGACAATGGGCAGCGCCCAACATCCCATGGTTGACAAAGTTCGGGAAGCAACTGAAATTGTCAAAAAAAATGCACCTGATTTAAAAGTGGATGGAGAAATGCAGGCAGATGCTGCCATCATCGAAAAAATCGGTCAGAAGAAAGCTCCCGGTAGTGACATTGCAGGAAAAGCCAATGTGTTGATATTTCCTGATCTACAGTCGGGGAACATTGCGTATAAGCTTGTACAGCGAATGGCAGGAGCTGAAGCAGTGGGCCCTGTATTACAAGGGATGGCTGCACCAATCAATGATCTGTCCAGAGGCTGTTCAGTAGACGATATTATTAACATGATCGCTATCAGTGCCAACCAGGCAGGCGGAATTTAATTTCATTTATTATGGAAAATACCAATATGGAAACTCTTGAGAATTTTGCTATTAAAAGAAAGGAGGGGCATAAAAAAGGCGTCATTAAAACAATTGGGATAGTTGGTGGCGGCAATATGGGCCAGGAAATTTCAATCGAGGTCAGTAAATCAGGCCTTGATGTTGTTTTGATAGATGTTAATGAAAAACGGATCCTTGAAGTGAAGGAACTGATCAACGAAATGCTGGATACTGAAATCAGCCACTGGGGGATGACCAACAGTGACAAAAAAGCCATTCTCTCAAGGATACATTTCACCCATAAATATCAGGATGTTGCCGACTGCGATATTGTTATTGAATGTGTCAACACTAAAAAACCTGTCAGCAACCTTGAGATCAGGAAAGAAGTATTCAGGAATATTGAAAAATACGTTCGGGAAGATACGGTTATTTGCTCCAACGCATCCACTGTTTTGATTGCTGACCTGGCCATAGTACTTCAACGTCCTGAACGCTCTATTGGTGTTCATTTTATGAGCCCCGTGAACTACACCAGTATTCTCGAAGTAAACAAATGCGTGATCACCAATGATTTTACCATGACGGTTATCAAGCGTTTCGCCAAAATGCTGAATAAAGAAATTGTACATGTGACAGCTTCCCCGGGAAACATCAGTACAAGGCTGATCATCCCATTGATCAATGAAGCATGTGAATTATTAATGGAGGGGGTAGGAAACGTTGAAGACATAGATAAGACCCTTACCCAGGGCTTTGGAATGCAAATGGGCCCGTTTGCCCTGGCAGATAAAATAGGGCTTGATAAGTTATTGAAATGGATGGAAGGCTTATACGATGAATTCGGAGATAAAAAATATAAAACAAGCCCGATTATTAAAAGGATGGTCAGGGCACAATTATTTGGCAAAAGAGCGGGGGAAGGATTTTACCTGTACGATGAACATGGCCGGAGAAAAATAAAAAAAGGCTCCATTACAAACCTGGGCAGGGAAAGCCTGTAAAATGAAAAGTAAATGAAAGTATTAGTATTAAATTGCGGTAGCTCATCCATCAAATATCAATTGTTTAACATGGAGGATGAGTCCGTATTAGCCAAGGGAATTGTTGAGAAAATCGGACTTAGTGGTTCCTTTTTAAAATATCATAAAACCGGTGAAGAAGAAGTCAAAATTAGCGGTGAGATTGTTGACCATCAGGCGGGGATTGAATATGTTTTGGGGATATTAATTTCTGAAAAACGAGGTGTAATAAAGAGTCTGGATGAAATAGATGCGGTAGGACACCGGGTGGTACACGGTGCCGAGGCATTTAAAGGCAGTGTCAGGATCAACAAGGATGTGATCAATATGATGGAAAAATGTGTTGACCTGGCCCCTCTTCATAACCCACCCAATTTAAAAGGTATCTATTCCATACTTGAATTAATGCCAAATGTTACGCAATGTGGAGTTTTTGATACCGCATTCCACCAAACTATGCCGGATTTTGCATATATGTATGCCATCCCGCATAGCCTGTACAGGAAGCACAAGATCAGAAGGTACGGTTTCCATGGCACCAGTCATCGCTATGTTTCGGCCAGGGCAGCTGAAATGCTCGGCAAGCCAATTGATTCACTGAAATTAATTACCTGCCACCTGGGCAACGGTGCTTCAATGGCTGCCATAGACAAAGGCAAATCTGTGGATACTTCCATGGGGTTAACTCCACTTGAAGGGCTGATGATGGGCACACGTTGCGGTGACCTTGATATTGGTGCGTTTATTCATGTAAAAAACAAGGAAGAGATTCATCTGAGGGCTGCCAATACACTGGTAAACAAACACAGTGGAGTCCTTGGTGTTTCAGGGATATCATCCGATATGCGTGAGGTTGAAAATGCTGCTGCCGAAGGAAATGAAAGAGCCATCCTTGCATTAAAAATGTATGCCTATAAAGTTAAAAAATACATTGGTGCTTATGCAGCATCATTGGGTGAAGTTGATGCGATAATTTTTACCGGGGGAATTGGTGAGAATGACACTAACACCCGTGCCATGGCCCTTACCGGATTGGAATTTATGGGTGTTGAACTGGATGAAGAGCTGAACAAAAAAACCCGGTCAAAAGAAGCTTTAATCAACAAGGAAAACTCAAAAGTTAAAATTATAATTATTCCAACCAATGAAGAACTCGTCATTGCCAGGGATACAAAAGAAATTATCGAGAAGAAAGTAGATATTCTTTAATGACTAAATAGAATCCAGTTCGTTTAAAGCAAAGGTCACCCCGTTATCACTGACTGTCAGTTTGATCACATCCATTTTAACCAGGTTGGCCAGCATGTTTTCAATAACAAAAGCAGGCATTCACAAATCTTTTTGAATTTGCCTAAAGCTCAGATTTTCTACATTGTTCAGGATTTTCATTAATTGCGCTTCCTTTTTTCGGTATTTAACCACAGCCGGTTTTTGTTGTCGTTCAATCTTCCAAAGCTTCAAAAGTACTTTTTCTGCCAACAGGTCATTGTCGTTAACTCTGATGTATGCCCGCCACTTATCATCCTCATTCTTTGCATAATGTGGTTTAGATTGAGATTCCAGGATATGAACTTCCAGGATAGTCTTCCCATTCACCTGCCATTCCCTGATCTCAGGCTTAATCGTTGGTTTGCTGTAATATTCCGCTGCTGCTTCCAGCATAAATATCTCCTCTTCACTTGAAACTCCGGCAATAGAACCGTTATCCCGGACACCAATCAGCAATCGCCCTCCCCGGCCATTGGCAAAGGCTACCATTGAACGGGCTATTTTCCTCGAATCATTAATATTGTATTTGAAATCAAGTGTATCACTTTCACCGTCAGCAATCAGTTTATGTATGTATGAATACTGAGACATTATTTCGTTATCACTACGTTTCTGAATGAACCCGGATACCCAAAACTCAATTGCCTACGGCCGGGCCAGTAAGACTATAATTACTTTTTATGTTCCCAGTTTTTATGGATCACTTTTCCTGCTAAGTCCTCTTCAACCCTTCCCATAATAAATAAAAGGTCAGACAGTCTGTTGATATATCTGATCAGGTCATTTGAAATGTCATCTTTCCTGCTTAATGAAATGATCCTGCGCTCCGCTCTCCTGGCCACAGTCCGGCAAATATCAAGTTTGGCAGATGCAGGTGTACTACCGGGTACGACAAATCCGGTCAGTTCAACTTTTTTTTCATATTCATGTACCCATGAAGTAATTCTTTCCACCTCCTTGCCGGAGATCGTTTCAACAAACTGTTTACTTTGTGATGCCAGTTCACCCGCTACCCGGAACAACTCATTCTGAATTGTTTCAATACGGGATTGCATTTCATTGCCTGAAATGGAATGTTTGGCATCACCAAGAAAAGAATTCAGTTCATCAACCGTTCCATAAGCCTCAACCCTGATATCATCTTTCCAGGTTCTTTCACCGCTCCAAAGACCGGTTTTCCCCCTGTCTCCACCTTTTGTTGATATACTCATTTTTTCAAGTCGTTAGTTTTGGCTTGCAAAGTAGTAAATCCCACTGAAATTCCCAATTAATTCATTGGAGGAGGTTCGTTGATCAGTAGCCAGTAGAGTTCGAGCTGCCTAATGGCATTGTCAAATTTATCCGGATCAACTGGTTTCCTGATGTAAGAGTTTGCACCCAGGCTGTAAGATTCGATCAAATCCTTTTCCTCATTGGAGGAAGTGAACATAATCACGGGTAACAACTTTGTTCTTCCGTTTTTTCGGATTTCCCTCAATACCTCAATGCCATTGATTTTAGGTAAATTGATATCAAGCATGATTAAAACAGGCAGGGATTCGTCTTTCCTATGGGAATATTCACCCTGTCCATTTAAATAATCTAATGCCTTTTCTCCATCTTCAACCATATCGATCTGGTTTGCAATGCGGTGTTTCCCGAATGCAAACATGATCAATTCCCGGTCATCCTGACTATCTTCTACCAATAGAATTGTTTTGTGTACAGACTTATTCATAAACTAACCTATTTAGCTTGTAGACGATAAAATTAGATTCATTACGCAGAAGAAATATAGTGAATATTTTATCAAAAAAAAAGTGAATCAGGCTCTGCTTTTTATTATAACCAAAGCCGGCTATATCTCTGGGATTATTCTGAATAATGTTCCAGGCCTCAGCGGGCATAAAAAATATTCAGGGTTAGGCTTACAGCAAAAGCAGTAAATATTTTATCGCAGCCAGGGGGAGGCATCAATATATCAGGGGCAATGTCAAATCCTATTTTGAGTAACATGGGTGGCACCCTGTGAGCTAAAATGTCAAAAGCCGTTTTGATGGTAATACCCAGGAATCACAAAACTCCTAAAGCGGTGTTAATACAATAAACGAAAGAAATACACCAATGCACCGGTAACGCAGATCCAGCTTTGTTTTATTATCAGTTATTTTTCAATTCTGACCCTGGCATCAACAGCCACGACATTATCCGGTGTGCCCAGGAGGGGGTTTAAATCCATTTCGAATATCTCAGGAGCAATAGTGACCAACTCCGACAACCTGACGACAATTTTATTGAACTTGTCTTCGTTAAGGCCTACCTGTCCCCTGGTCCCCTGAATGATTTTATAGGATTTCAGGTTTTTTATCATCCAGTCAGATTCCATTTTTGTTAACGGGGCCAGACCGGCATTAACATCCTTGAGTACCTCAATGTAAATTCCACCTAACCCGCACAGGACCATGTGTCCAAAAGCTCCCTCCTTTTTGACTCCGGCAAAGAGTTCCGTTCCCGTCAGCATGGGTTGAAGTAATATCGCTGTTGTATCCGGGATCTTCATCATCCGTTCAAATTCATATTCCAGTTTTTCAGTGCTTTTAACATTCAATACAACGCCACCTACATCTGATTTATGAACAGGGCCTACCACTTTCATTACCAACGGATATCCCAATTTTGAAGCCGAAACTTTGGCATCCTGAACAGTTTTTACCGTTGCTTCACCTGCCCTGGGAATTCCTGCGGCATCCAGCAGGGCCGATACCCTGGCCGGTTCGAGATACCCGTTCCCGGCTTCATCCACAATTTTCCTGATGGCTTGCTTGTCCAATACAAAAGCTTCGTCTGTTGCCGAAGCTGGTATCGGTGTATTGTACACTTTGCACAAAGAATTACCAAATATTACTTCATCAGGGAATGTGGCATGGCCCAGAGAAGTAAAATGCCGGATTTCATCTTTCACATTGACTACCGAGGGCATAACAGGAAAAATCGGTTTTTTTGTATCCTTCATTTTCTCATGGATCAGATCGTAAACGTCATAGACAGGAAACAGCCCCGGGCTGCCAAAAATAACCACCATGGCATCTATTTCATCAAAATCATTGTTAACCGCATCAATAATAAAACCCAACTGTTCGGCTGTACCCGTGGCAAGAAAATCAATGGGGTTGGCTGTGGATGAACCGGGGAATAATTTTTCCTTCAGTGTGTCGGCTTTTTCATTTTTAATAGGTGGAATTACCAGCCCGCCTTTTTCAAGTGCATCCGTCAGCATCACAGCCGGCCCACCTGCATGGGTTATGATAGCAATACGCTTGCCTTCCAGTTTTGGCTGCATAAAAACAGAAGCTACTGTAACCAGTTCATCCCTGCCATAACATCTGACAATACCTGCTTTACGGAATAAAGCATCAACAGCAATATCCGGACTGGCTAAAGCACCTGTATGGGAAGATGCTGCACGGCTACCTGCTTCAGAACTCCCGGCTTTAATGGCGGCTATTCTGCAACCTTTTGCGATTAACGACCTGGCATGTTTCAAAAGCTTATCCGGCTTATTGACGCTTTCGATATAAAGCAATTTCACTTTTGAACTTTCTTCGGGATCAAAAGTATTGTCAAGGTATTCAAGTACATCCTCAACACCGATCTGGGCCGAATTACCCACTGAAAACACACTGGCAAAACGTAACCCTTTGGGAACAGCAGTTTCCATGATAAATACGGCTGTGGCCCCCGAACCTGAAATAAAGTCAACACCTTTTTTATCAATTGCCGGAATAGGCCTGGTAAATACTGCCGTATGATTGTGGTTCATCAAACCTATACAGTTGGGGCCTATCAGGCTTCCGCCTACCGAATCAATAATTTCAACTATTTCTTTCTCAAGAACAGCACCCTCATGGCTTTCTTCGCTAAACCCCGCAGAGAGAATGATAAATCCACGCGTGTTTTTCTGCCTGGCAAGAATCCGGACTGTTTCCTTACAAAAACGAGCAGCAATAGCCAGCACTGCAAAATCAACTT
>CAZVAY010000032.1:0-14481 GCA_964625265.1 uncultured Sphingobacteriales bacterium
TATCAACGTGTCATAGCTACATGACACCATGGCGCAGGTAACGACCTTAGAGTTCTTCTCCGAGGTGCCCCTGACGTAGAGGAAGCCGCTGAAGAGGCTGGTGCCAATTTTGTCGGCCTGGATGACTACCTGGAGAAGATTAAAAACGGTTGGCTGGATATGGATGTCATCATTACCAGTCCGAATGTTATGCCTAAACTGGGACGTTATGGAAAAGTATTGGGTCCGCGTGGCCTGATGCCTAACCCCAAAGCAGGTACTGTCACCAACGACATCCCCAAGGCTGTTCAAGAAGTAAAATCAGGTAAAATCGATTTTAAAGTTGACAAATACGGAATTATTCATGCCTCTGTAGGAAGAGTGAATTTCAATGCCGAACAACTTTTTGAAAATGTCAAGGAGTTGATCAATGTGGTTCAGAAATTGCGCCCGGCATCAACAAAAGGAACTTACATGAAGAATATTACTATTTCAAGTTCGATGAGCCCGGGTATCAAAGTAGATGTTAAAACTGTACCCGGATTGTAATTTTTCCTAAAAGGATTCAAAATCTAATTGAAATGAAAAGAGAAGATAAAGTAGCATTGGTTGAGGAGCTAAGTAAAAAGATCACAGACAATAAGAATTTTTACCTGGCCGATATTTCTGATCTGAATGCTGCTCAAGCCGTGGAGTTAAGGAAATTGTGTTATGATAAAGGCATTGAGTTAACAATGTCAAAAAATACTTTTCTTAAGAAAGCATTTGAACAGGCTCAAATCGTTGATGATTCATTATTCGGAACACTGAAAGGATCTTCATCCATTATGTTTTCCGAATCTTTAACCGAGCCGGCAAGACTGATCAAGGAATTTAGGAAAAAGAATAAGAAGCCGCTATTAAAAGCCGCTTATATTGATGAGTCGCTGTATATAGGAGATGAGAACCTGAATACATTGGCAAGCCTGAAGACGAAAGAAGAACTTATTGGTGATGTGTTGGCAATGCTTGGTTCCCCAATCAGGAACCTGCTGTCAGCACTTAACGGAGGCAACAAAATTATGGGTGTTTTGGAAACACTCGCAAACAAAGAATAAATTTTTTTATAAATATTTACCTAAATAGAAAACAAAATGGCAGATATTAAGGTGTTAGCAGAAGAATTAGTAAATTTAACTGTTAAAGAAGTGACCGATCTTACCGAATTACTCAAATCAGAATACGGCATTGAGCCGGCAGCAGCAGTTGCAGTAGCAGCTCCGGGAGCTGGTAGTGCCGATGGGGGTGAAGACGTTGTCGAGCAGACAGAATTTGACGTAGTATTAAAAGCACCGGGTGGGGCAAAATTACAGGTTGTAAAACTGGTTAAAGAAATTACCGGTTTGGGCCTGAAAGAAGCCAAGGAATTGGTTGACAGTGCACCCAAAGCAGTGAAAGAAGGAATATCTAAAGAAGAAGCAGAAAGTTTTAAATCCAGATTAGAAGAAGCAGGAGCAGAAGTTGAACTTAAGTAACCTTAACTTCTGTGTTGATAGCTTTGAAATTGTATTTGAATGAACTACCTTTTACCATCCCCGATGGTAAGAGGTTTCTGTGTGTATTGGTTTTTCTCACACTAAAATTACATCATCTTGAAAGAGAATAACAACTATGAACGAATTAATTTTGGTTCGATTCACAGTCCAATTGACTACCCGGACTTTCTTGAAATCCAGCTAAAGTCGTTTAGGGATTTTTTTCAACTGGAAACAATATCGGATGAGAAAAAACAGGAGAACCTGTACAAGGTATTCCAGGAAAACTTTCCGATTTCAGATTCCAGGGGGATATTCGTTTTAGAATTTTTGGATTACTTCATTGACCCCCCCAAATACAGTATAGATGAATGTATCGAAAGAGGCTTGACCTATAGTGTAGCGTTAAAGGCCAAGCTTAAGCTCTACTGTACTGACGAAGAGCATGAAGAATTTGAAACTTCGGTACAGGATGTTTACCTGGGAACTATTCCTTATATGACTGAAAGAGGCTCCTTTATAATTAATGGTGCCGAAAGGGTTATTGTTTCACAATTGCATAGGTCGCCCGGGGTTTTCTTTAGTCAGAGTTTCCATACCAGCGGTACCAGGTTATATTCAGCCAGGGTTATTCCTTTTAAAGGTTCCTGGATTGAATTTGCCACCGATGTTAACAGCGTCATGTTCGCTTATATTGACAGGAAAAAGAAATTCCCTGTTACTACATTGTTAAGGGCTATTGGATATGAAACTGACCAGGCTATCCTGGAACTTTTCGACCTTTCGGAAGAAGTAAAGGTTAAGAAGACCGAGCTTAAAAAAATTATTGGACGTAAACTCGCTGCCCGTGTATTGAGAAAATGGGTGGAAGATTTTGTTGATGAGGATACAGGAGAAGTTGTTTCTATTGAAAGAAATGAGATTATTCTGGAAAGGGATACAGTCCTGACCGAAGACCATATTGACCTGATCCTTAATGCCAATGCAAAAAGTGTTATTCTTCACAAAAAAGATTCGCTCAGCAGCGAATATGAGATTATTTATAACACTTTGCAAAAAGACCCGTCAAATACTGACAAAGAAGCATTGGAGTACATCTACAGGCAATTAAGAAATGCTGACCCGCCAGATGACGAAACTGCACGTGGTATTATTGATAAGTTGTTTTTCTCCGACAAGAGATATGATTTGGGAGATGTTGGCCGTTACAGGCTGAATAAAAAGCTGGAACTTGATATTCCAAAAGAGAACAAGGTCTTAACACGGGAAGATATTATCCATATTATCAAATACCTGATCAAACTGTACAATGCAAAAACAGATGTTGATGATATTGACCATCTGAGTAACAGGCGCGTTAAAACCGTTGGGGAACAACTGTACCAGCAATTTGCTATTGGTTTATCCCGGATGGCACGTACTATCAGGGAAAAAATGAATGTCAGGGACAATGAAGTTTTTAAACCGATTGACCTGGTCAACGCACGAACCCTGACTTCAGTGCTGAACTCATTTTTCGGGACCAACCAGCTTTCCCAGTTTATGGATCAAACCAACTCACTGGCCGAGATGACACACAAAAGAAGGTTGTCAGCACTGGGCCCCGGAGGTTTGTCCCGTGAGCGCGCAGGTTTTGAAGTCAGGGACGTTCATTATACGCACTATGGAAGGCTTTGTACTATTGAAACACCGGAAGGGCCGAATATTGGTCTGATCTCCACCCTGGCTGTCTACGCCAAGATCAATAGTATGGGATTTATTGAAACCCCATACCGTAAAGTGGAAAAGGGGGTTGTCAATAATAAAAAAGTGGAATACCTCTCAGCAGAAGAGGAAGACCTTCATACCATTGCGCAGGCCAATGCCCATTTAAATGATGACAACAAATTTTCCAACGATAAAGTTAAATCAAGGGAAGGTGGGGAATTCATTATTGAAGAAGGATCCAGGATTGACTATATGGATGTTTCTCCTAACCAGATTGTTTCTATTGCAGCTTCCCTGATCCCGTTTTTGGAGCATGATGATGCCAACAGGGCACTAATGGGAAGTAACATGCAACGCCAGGCAGTTCCGCTAATCAAACCTCAGGCACCAATTGTTGGGACAGGCATTGAAAAACGGGTTGCTGAAGATTCAAGAATGTTCATCAAAGCAGAATATGATGGTGTTATTGAATATGTTGATGCTACCCGAATTACTGTTAAATACAACAGGTCACGAGAGGAAAAACTCGTAAACTTTGATTCTGATGTAAGGTCATACCCCTTGACCAAATTCAAGCGTACCAATCAAAACACAACCATTACCCTTCAACCTATTGTTAAAAAAGGCGATAAAGTGAAAAAGGGGCAGATCCTTTGTGATGGATTTTCAACAGATAAAGGCGAACTTGCACTTGGCCGAAACCTGCTGGTTGCTTTCATGCCCTGGCAGGGTTACAATTTTGAGGATGCTATTGTAATCTCAGAAAGAGTTGTAAAAGAGGACCTGTTTACTTCAATCCACGTTACATCATACGAACTTGATGTTAGGGATACAAAACGCGGAATGGAAGAATATACATCTGATATTCCAAACGTTAGTGAAGAAGCAACGAGAAACCTGGATGAACACGGTCTTATCAGGATTGGCGCTGAAGTAAAAGAAGGCGATATCCTGATTGGTAAGATTACACCAAAAGGTGAAAGCGAACCCTCTCCTGAAGAAAAACTGCTGAAAGCCATTTTTGGTGATAAAGCCGGTGATGTAAAAGATGTTTCGCTAAGAGTACCTCCTTCATCTAAAGGTATTGTTGTTGACAAAAAGCTTTTTGAAAGGGCAAAAAGGGATAAGGAACTCAGAGAAAAAAATAAAGATACCCTTGTAAAACTTGAAAAAGACTACCATAAGCAAACAGCTGGATTACTTGAAAAACTAAATGTAAAACTGTTAAAAGTTCTCACCGGGGAGCTTTCGAAAGGTGTTGTAAATGAGTACGCTAAAACACTGATTGCACGAGGAAGCAAGTTTTCACAAAAAACCCTTGCCAAAATCACTGATTTTAATCAGGTTAATCCTGATAACTGGTGTGGGGATAATGACAAGAACAGACTGGTGAAAATGATTCTTCATAATTACAGAAAGGATTTCAATGAAGTTACCGGCAAATTCAAACGTGATCAGTATGCACTGACAATCGGGGATGAACTACCGACAGGTGTTGTTAAGCTGGCCAAAGTTTATGTGGCTGAAAAGCGTAAACTAAAAGTAGGGGATAAAATGGCAGGACGACATGGAAACAAAGGTGTTGTTGCCAAAATTGTTCCTGAAGAGGATATGCCGTTTATGGAAGACGGAACACCGGTAGATATTGTTCTTAACCCATTGGGTGTGCCTTCAAGGATGAACCTGGGACAGATTTATGAATCGGTTTTAGGTTGGGCAGGGATGAAAATGGGAGCCAATTATGCCACACCGATTTTTGATGGTGCTACTGAAGACCAGATTGAAGAAGAAGTTGCTAAAGCAGGGCTTCCCCCATTTGGTAAAACATTCCTCTTTAACGGACTTAGCGGAGAAAGGTTTCATCAACCTACAACAGTGGGAGTTATTTATATGCTCAAACTTGTCCACATGGTGGATGACAAAATGCACGCCCGTTCCATTGGGCCTTACTCACTGATTACCCAGCAACCCCTGGGTGGTAAGTCACAATTTGGTGGTCAAAGGTTTGGTGAAATGGAAGTGTGGGCGCTAGAAGCATTTGGCGCATCAGAAGTCCTAAGGGAAGTTTTGACTATTAAATCTGATGACATTATTGGCAGGGCCAAAACCTATGAAGCAATTGTTAAAGGTGAACCTATCAGTACACCGGGTATTCCCGAATCCATAAATGTCTTGGTTAACGAACTCAAAGGCCTGGCCCTTGATATTGAATTTGAATAATTTATTTAGGAGGTATTATGTCTCTCAAAAAGAATAGAAGAAAATTAGACGGTAATTTTTCACGAGTAAAAATCGGACTCGCATCGCCCGAAACAATACTTGATTGGTCCTATGGTGAAGTTACTAAACCTGAAACCATTAATTACCGGACTTTTAAACCCGAAATGGGTGGACTTTTCTGTGAAAGGATCTTTGGTCCTGTTAAAGACTATGAATGTCATTGCGGTAAATACAAAAGAATCCGCTATAAAGGAATCGTTTGTGACCGTTGTGGTGTTGAAGTAACGGAAAAACGGGTAAGAAGGGACCGTATGGGACATATCAACCTTGTTGTGCCGGTAGCCCATATCTGGTATTTCAAATCATTACCTAACAAAATTGGTTATTTGTTAGGGCTATCAGCCAAAAAGCTGGAAATGATTGTCTATTATGAAAGGTATATAGTTATACAACCAGGTGTAAAAGAAGAGGATGGTATTCAGTACCTCGATTTCCTAACAGAAGAAGAATACCTTGAAATTATTGATTCCCTTCCTCCGGAAAATCAAAGCCTGGATGATAACGATCCGAATAAGTTTATTGCAAAAATGGGTGGCGAGGCTCTTTATGACTTGCTCTCAAGGATAGATTTGGATGAACTTTCTTACTATCTCAGGCATAAAGCCAATACAGAAACATCACAACAAAGGAAAACAGAAGCACTGAAAAGGCTCAAAGTAATTGAAGGTTTCCGCTCAGCTAATGTGAACCGGGAAAACAGGCCTGAATGGATGCTGGTAAAGATTTTACCTGTAATGCCTCCTGAATTGAGGCCCTTAGTTCCCCTTGATGGCGGCCGCTTTGCCTCCTCAGACCTTAATGACCTTTACCGAAGGGTAATTATCCGCAATAACAGGCTGAAAAGGTTGATGGAAATCAAAGCTCCTGAAGTGATCTTAAGGAATGAAAAGCGGATGTTGCAGGAATCAGTTGACTCATTATTTGACAACTCAAGGAAATCAAGTGCGGTCAAAACTGAAGGTAACAGGCCACTAAAATCTTTAAGTGATATGCTTAAAGGAAAACAGGGACGTTTCCGTCAAAATTTGTTGGGTAAAAGGGTTGACTTCTCAGGACGTTCTGTTATTGTAGTTGGGCCTCAGCTCAAAATGCATGAATGCGGTGTTCCAAAAACAATGGCAGCTGAACTGTTCAAACCTTTCATTATCCGTAAACTTATTGAAAGGGGAATTGTTAAAACTGTTAAATCAGCCAAGAAAATTGTTGAGCGCAAAGATGATATGATTTGGGATATCCTTGAAAACGTATTGAAAGGCCATCCCGTTATGCTCAATCGTGCCCCAACCCTTCACAGGCTTGGTATACAGGCATTCCAACCCAAATTGGTTGAAGGCAAGGCTATTCAACTCCATCCGTTGGTATGTACAGGATTTAATGCTGACTTTGACGGTGACCAGATGGCTATTCACGTGCCATTGAGCCACGGTGCGGTTCTGGAAACCCAGTTGTTAATGCTGGCATCCCATAATATCCTTACACCGGCAAATGGTTCCCCGATTTCCGTCCCTTCTCAGGATATGGTTTTAGGCCTTTATTATATCACAAAAGGAAAACGATCAACGAAAAAACAAATAGTACGGGGTGAAGGAAGTACATTTTATTCTGCAGAAGAGCTCCTAATTGCTTTCGATAATAATAAAATTGACCTTCACGCAAATATCAACCTGAGAATTAAAACAAACCTGGATGACGGCACTCAGAAAAATGAAATCATTGAAACAACTGTAGGCCGTGTGATCCTTAATCAATATGTACCTGAAGAAATGGGCTTCCTGAATGAAGTGTTGACCAAAAAGTCTTTAAGGGATATTATTGGAAATATTTACAGGAAAACCGGCCATGTTAAAACTGCCAAATTCCTTGATGATATTAAAAATCTCGGGTTCCATTATTCATTTATTGGAGGATTATCCTTTAATATCTCCAATATTCCGATTCCGAAGGAGAAAGATGAACTTATTGCCAAAGCACAAGCTGAGGTAGATGAGATTACCGAAAACTATCTGAATGGTTTTATTACAAATAATGAAAGATATAACCAGGTTATTGATATCTGGACAAGAATAACCAACCAGGTTACCCGCCACTTGCTATCGCACCTTGCAAACGATGACCAGGGATTTAACCCTATTTATATGATGCTTGACAGCGGTGCAAGGGGGTCAAAAGAACAGATCAGGCAGCTTGGTGGTATGAGGGGATTGATGGCAAAACCGCGTAAAAGTGTTGGCGGTGGAGCAGGTGAGATTATTGAAAACCCGATTATTGCTAATTTTAAGGAAGGATTATCAGTTCTTGAATACTTTATCTCGACACACGGTGCAAGAAAAGGTTTAGCTGACACAGCATTGAAAACAGCTGATGCCGGTTATCTTACCAGGAGGTTGCATGATGTTGCACAAGATGTAGTTGTTCGTGAAGAAGACTGTGGAACTTTGAGAGGATTGAATATTTCAGCACTGAAAGACAATGAAGAAATTGTCGAAACACTGTATGAAAGAATTTTGGGAAGAACGGCACTTCATACTATTTATAATCCCCTGAACAATGATATTCTCTGCCATGCAGGAGAGGAGATTACAGAAGAAATTGCCAATCAGATTGAAGACAGCCCGATTGACAGTGTTGAAATCAGGTCGGTATTAACTTGCGAAGCCACAAATGGTGTTTGTGAGAAATGCTATGGCCGTAACCTGGCAACAGGTCGAATGGTACAAAAAGGAGAAGCTGTAGGGGTAATAGCTGCACAATCGATTGGTGAACCGGGCACACAGCTTACCTTGCGGACATTCCACGTAGGTGGTACCGCTTCTAAGATTGAAGCAGAAAGCCAGATATCTGCAAAAGTTGATGGCGAATTAAGATTTGAGGGCCTGAGGGTGATCGAATCAACGAATGAAGAAGGCAAGAAACAAGATATTGTGGTTAGCCGTTCAGGAGAGATCAGAATTTTTGACAAGAAGATTAATGCCGTTATTTTTACGCATAATATTCCCTATGGTGCTACCCTGTTTATCAAAGAAGGACAAAAAATAACCAAAGGCGAAAAGATTTGCTCGTGGGACCCCTACAATGCATTGATTATTTCAGAATACACAGGTTCTGTAAAACATAAAAATATCATTGAAGGTATTACATACAGGGAAGAAGCTGACGAACAAACCGGACACAAAGAAAAAGTTGTTTCAGAAACCAAAGATAAAACCAAAATACCCGGATTGCTTATTCTTGACAATAAAGGTGTTGAGATCAGGGAATACAACGCCCCTGTGGGCGGCCACATTATGGTCGATGATGGAGCAAAGGTAAAAACGGGTGATATCCTGGTAAAGATCCCGAGATCAGGATCATTGACACGGGATATTACCGGAGGATTGCCCAGGGTAACAGAATTGTTCGAGGCACGTAACCCTTCAAATCCGGCTGTAATCTCAGAAATTGACGGTGTAGTTTCGTTTGGAGGTATCAAGCGTGGTAACCGCGAAGTGATCATCACCTCCAACCAGGGTGATTCAAAGAAATATCTTATTTCCTTGTCAAAACATATCCTGGTACAGGAAAATGATTATGTAAAAGCAGGTAGTGCCCTTTCGGATGGTGCTATTACACCTGCAGACATTCTTAAGATTAAAGGCCCATTTGCCGTCCAGCAATATATTTTGAATGGTATCCAGGAAGTTTACCGTTTGCAGGGTGTAAAAATCAATGACAAGCATATTGAGGTGATTGTACGCCAAATGATGCAGAAGGTGACCATTGAACACCCGGGTGATACCCGGTTCCTTGAAAGGAATGCTGTTGATAAATTCGAGGTTATTGAGGAAAACAACTGGATTTATGATAAAAAAGTAGTTGTTGAAGAAAATGATTCGCCCAATCTCAAAAAAGGGCAGATCATCAGCGCCCGCCAGTTAAGGGAAGAAAATTCCAAACTTAAGAGAAAGGATAAGCAACTTGTAGAAGCCCGTGATGCTGTTCCGGCAACAGTAAGCCCGTTGTTACAGGGTATTACAAGAGCAAGTCTGGGGACTAAAAGCTTCCTTTCGGCAGCATCATTCCAGGAAACAACCAAAGTATTGAATGAAGCAGCCATTGCCGGTAAAATTGATGACATGACAGGTATTAAAGAAAATGTAATTGTTGGTCATAAGATACCTGCCGGAACGGGACTTCGTGATTATGACAACATTCTTGTCGGTTCAAAAGAGGAATATGATGCTCTAATGGCCGAATTAACAGAAAATAAAGAAGAATAATAATTATGGAGAAACCAGTCGATGGGCAAAAACAAATAAATATTGAAATTCCCGAAGATAAAGCAGATGGAATTTATTCAAACCTGGCTGTGATCACACACTCACACGCTGAATTTATTGTGGATTTTATCAGGGTTATGCCTGGTGTGCCAAATGCCAAGGTGCAATCAAGGATCATCCTTACGCCCCAACATGCCAAAAGGCTGTTAAAAGCCATTAAGGATAATATTGCCAAATATGAAAAAATGTATGGGGAAATTGAAGGAAGTGATGGGTTTGAAGGCATACCGATGAATTTCGGAGGCCCTGTACCAGAAGCATGATCAATTATAAATTAATTTTCCGGGTCTGTAATAGGTTTTTAAAAAAGAGTTTTATCTTTGCGGCTCTAAAAAATGAATTAATTAGAAAAATATGCCAACAATACAGCAGCTAGTTAGAAAAGGCAGGAGGCAAATTGTCAAAAAGAAGAAAGCACCTGCTTTGGATTCTTGTCCTCAGAAAAGGGGTGTTTGTACGAGGGTTTATACAGCTACACCGAAAAAACCTAATTCAGCTATGCGTAAAGTAGCACGTGTAAGATTGACGAATGGTAAGGAAGTAAACGTATACATTCCCGGAGAAGGCCACAATCTGCAGGAACACTCCATTGTATTGATCAGGGGAGGAAGGGTAAAAGACCTGCCAGGTGTGAGATATCACATTGTTCGCGGTGCACTGGACACTTTAGGAGTTGAAGGACGTAACCAGCGCAGATCAAAATATGGCACTAAAAGACCAAAAAAATAATTTCAGAAAATGAGAAAGAGACAACCCAAGAAGCTTGAAATAAAACCAGATCCCAGATACAACAGTATATTGTTGGTGAAGTTTGTGAACAATTTGATGCTGGATGGGAAGAAAAACACAGCAATTAATATTATTTATAAAGCTTTTGATATTATCAAGGAAAAACGTCAGGACGAAAACCCTTTGGAAGTTTTCCAGGCAGCTATCGATAATGTCATACCGATGGTTGAGGTAAAAAGCCGTAGAATTGGTGGTGCTACTTTCCAGATACCTACCGAAGTTAATAAAGCCAGACGGCTATCGCTGGGTATGAAATGGATGATCATGTTTGCCCGGAAAAGGTCAGGCAGGTCAATGGCTGATAAGCTTGCTGCCGAGATTTTGGCTGCATCAAATGGTGAAGGAGCTGCCGTTAAGAAAAAAGAAGACACACATAGAATGGCTGAGGCCAATAAAGCATTTTCACATTTTAGAGTTTAACAAAAAGTGGCTAAGGATCCGGAAAATATTGGTTTGGAGAATACCCGTAATATGGGTATTATGGCACATATTGATGCCGGGAAAACTACTACTACCGAAAGGATTCTTTATTATTCAGGAATAAATTATAAGATTGGAGAGGTTCATGAAGGCACCGCCACCATGGATTGGATGGTGCAGGAACAGGAACGGGGCATAACCATTACATCGGCTACGACCCGTTTTTTTTGGAACCTTGATGAAAAAGACTTTGCTATAAACCTGATCGATACCCCCGGTCATGTCGATTTTACCGTTGAGGTGGAAAGATCGTTAAGGGTGCTTGATGGTGTCATTGCTTTGTTTTGCGCAGTTGGAGGTGTTGAACCTCAATCTGAGACTGTTTGGAAACAAGCTACAAAATACAAGGTCCCAAGAATTGCTTTTGTCAATAAAATGGATAGGGCCGGTGCCGACTTTTTCAAAGTTGTAGATGAAATAAGTGGCAAACTTGCCGGCAACCCTGTTCCGGTCCAGTTACCTGTTGGATCAGAATCGGATTTTTCAGGAGTTATAGACCTAATTAATAGAAGGTATATTGTTTGGGACGAAAGCAACCTTGGAAGATCATTCGAGTACCATGAAATACCAGCCGAATATAAAGAAGAAGCTGAAAACTGGCGGGATAAAATTCTCGAAGCAGTATCTGAGATTGAAGACAAGCTACTCGAAAAATACTTGAATGACCCGGCTACAATAACAGTTGATGAGATTGAAAATGCACTAAGGAAAGGCACAATTGAACAAAAAATTACAATTGTTTTTTGTGGTTCTGCATTTAAAAACAGAGGAATTCAGCCCTTAATGGATGGTATTTTAAAATATCTTCCTTCGCCACTTGACGTGCCCCCAGTACAAGGTATGCTACCCGCCAGTGAGAAAAAGGAAATTAGAAAAGCTGATATAAACGAACCATTCAGCGCATTGGTATTCAAAATAGTTTCTGACCCTTTTGTCGGCAAATTGGCATACATGAGGGTTTATTCAGGTCAGGTTAAAGCCGGAGAAGCTGTGTTGAATGTCAGGACAGGCAAAAAAGAAAAGCTGACACGGATTTACCAGATGCATGCCAACAAGCAGAACCCAATTGGCGTAGTAAAAGCCGGAGATATTGGTGCAGGTGTTGGGTTCAGGGATGTAGTCACCGGTGATACTTTAAGTGATTCAAAAAAACCGGTTTTTCTTGAAAACATGATATTCCCCGATCCCGTAATTGGCCTGGCTGTAGAGCCCAGGACAGCAGGTGATATTGATAAACTACATGAATCCCTTAACCGTTTGGCAGAAGAAGATCCTACATTTAAAGTAGATATCTCAGAAGAAACAGGCCAGTTGATCATTAGCGGTATGGGAGAGCTTCACCTTGAAATCATTCTTGACAGGCTCAGAAGGGAGTTTAAAGTGGAATGCAACCAGGGTACTCCGATGGTGGCCTATAAGGAAGCCGTATTGGATACCATTGAACATACGGAAGAATACAGGAATGTAATTGCAGGGAAGAACAAATATGCCAGGATCGTTATTAAGATTGGGCCTGTTCCTGATAACTCAAAAGGCCTTGTATTTATCAATAAAATGGCAGATGGGACAATTCCTTTACAGTTTGTTAATGCCATTAAAAAAGGATTTAGCAGCAGCCTTAATAATGGCGTTTTGGCCGGTTATCCTTTGGAAGGGTTACAGGTTATCCTTGTTGATGCCCAAACAGATGAGGAAGATTCAGATGAATTGGCATTTGAACTAGTTGCAAAATTTGCATTTAGGGAAGCCTGTCTTAAAGCATCACCTGTTTTATTGGAACCATACATGGATGTTGAAGTATTAACACCACAAGAGTATTTGGGTGATGTAATTTCAGATATTAACAGAAGAAGGGGCCAGATCGAACAAGGTGGGATGCGTGGAGATTCCCAGGTTGTCAAATCCCTTGTACCCTTAGCTAAAATGTTTGGTTATGTTACAACCTTGCGTACCCTTACATCAGGAAGGGGATTATCAACGGTAACTTTTAGCAAATATGATGTTGTCCCTCCTGAAGAAGAAAAAAGGATACTTGATAAGATAAAAGGAGTTTTTATAAATAACTAATAGCAATGAGCACACAAAAGATCAGAATAAAATTAAGATCATTTGATCACAGCCTGGTTGACAAATCTGCCGAAAAGATTGTCAAAACGGTTAAACTAACAGGTGCTGTTGTGAGTGGGCCGATTCCGTTACCAACAAAAAGGAAAGTATATACCGTGCTTCGCTCACCCCATGTCAACAAAACAGCCAGGGACCAGTTTGAACTGTGTTCGCACAAACGTATGATTGACATTTACAGTACAAGTGCAAAAACTATTGATGCACTGATGAAACTTGAATTACCAGGTGGTGTTGACGTTGAAATAAAAGTATAATCATGGTAGGAATTATAGGAAAGAAACTTGGTATGACCAGCATTTTTAATGAAGTTGGTGATAATATTCCATGTACCGTTATTCAGGCCGGGCCGTGTATTGTTACCCAGATAAAAAATGCGGATGGCAAAGACGGTTATGATGCTGTTCAACTGGCCTATGGCGAGAAGAGGGAAAAATCAACAAACAAGGCCGAAAAAGGAATGTTTGCTAAAGCACACACAACTCCAAAAGAAAAAGTAGCCGAATTCAGAAACTTAAGAAGGTTTCCCGGTGTTGAAAATCTTAAAGTAGGTGATGAATTGACAATTGATATCTTTAATGTTGACGAGTGGGTTGATGTTACAGGTTATTCAAAAGGAAAAGGTTTTCAGGGGGTTGTTAAAAGACATGGCTTTTCCGGTGTTGGAGGCAGTTCTCATGGCCAGCACAACAGGGAAAGAGCTCCCGGATCATTAGGAGCTTCATCATATCCATCGCGGGTTTTCAAAGGGATGAGAATGGCAGGTAGGACCGGTGGTTCAAAAGTAAAAGTGTTTAACCTGATCATTGCTAAACTGGTACCGGAGAAAAACCTTATGTATTTAAAAGGTGCCGTACCGGGCCCAAAAGGATCATATATAATTATTGAAAAATAGTCATGAAAGTAGATGTATTAAATATTAAAGGTGAAGCGACTTCCAGGAAAGTTGATCTTGACAACGAGATATTCAGGATTCAACCAAATGATCATGCTATTTACCTGGACGTAAAAAGAATTCGTGCATCACAACACCAGGGAACCCACAAAGCCAAAGAAAGGGCTGATATTAAAGGCTCAACAAAAAAGCTGAGAAAGCAGAAAGGTATTGGGGCAGCCAGGGTTGGAAGTATTAAAAATCCGCTGTTTCGTGGTGGTGGACGTGTTTTTGGTCCCAGGCCCAAGTCATATGATATTAAGATCAATAAAAAAGTAAGAGTGCTTGCCCGGAAATCGGCATTGAGTTACAAGGTTTCAGATAAGAAATTGATCGTGCTGGAAAACTTTTCGTTTGA
>CAZVAY010000033.1:0-14214 GCA_964625265.1 uncultured Sphingobacteriales bacterium
GGAGCCATGCCCCTGTAATACTCGTCAATGATTCCAGCTCCCCCAACCGTTCCGGCTACGTGTGTTGCATGGTTGTGAACACTGTTACTGTCTCTGAGGTAAAGCCGGTTGTCATAGTCAATATGGCTGCCAATAAGTCCTGCATCCCATTCTCCTACCTTAATGCCATTTCCGGTGAGCGCAAGTTGGTTCTCAAGCTGATTTGAACGAATATGGGCTTTCGATACATAATTGACGGCTTCCAGCCGGGGTTTGCTGATACCCAGCCACTTTACCCAGGGCAGGGTGGACAGGTGAACGACATCGGGGTAGTTTGCAAACACAACCAAACTTTTTAATGTATGGCTAACATGCAGTATCCCCATGTTGCTAAGCTCCGGCAGCACATCATCGGGGTTGATATTGTTGTAAAATTCGAGAATTACTTCAGTTTTTTGATCTTTATTATCAGTATGCCTGAAATAATCTGATACGGTAGGGTCAATTTTAAAACCGGGCCTGATCTCATAAAAATTAATAAAGGAGGTTTTTTTCAGGAACCTGAAATTGGCCCCTGATTGAACTCCAGCGATGTATATTCCATCTGAGATATAACTTAGCAGGTGAAATCCCTGTTTTGCCAACCTCTGTTGATCGTCTAATCCGGGTATTGCACCAAAATGCATAAATAAATATTTGTATCCCTGAAATCCCCGGATCATTTCCAGGTCACTGATCACTTCTTTTGGGCTTAAGTTAAAATACCTAAAGGATGCTGACTGTGCAAAAAGGGTATTCTGGAAATTCAGAATTAACAAAAGGCTAAATAAGTAGCGGGTAATAATAACACGTTTAATCATTCCAGTTTTTATAAGGATTCAGCACCAAGGATGCATTATAATATTTCGGGTTGTGACTGACTTCATGACCAAGCCAGGGCGGGTGTGGAAAGGAGTTATTTTCGTTTTCCAATTCGATTTCAGCTACCACAAGGCCTTCGTTTTCCCCCAGGAATTTATCCACTTCCCAAATAAAGCCTTTATAGTTAATTTTATACCTGTATTTTTCAATGAGCGGGTGAATGCACAAATGCTCCAGTATTTCTTCTGCTTCATCAATGGGGATGGCATATTCATATTCAAGACGTTTTATAGAACTCACTTTCTTTTTCATTGTCACGAATGCTTTTTGATCATATATCCTGGCACGGATAATAATTTGATCGTCAATTTTCAAATATCCCTGACGGTAGTAAACCCCGCTTTTTGATTTTGACAAATCAAGATTATTAACAAGAAATTTTCGCTCTATTTCTGTTGGCATGTGATGTTCTGTCTTGGATTTCAAATTTAACAAATGTTTTAAACTTTCATTTATTTGCATAAAAATGTAAAACTCAAATTGATTTAGGGTATCAGTCCCTGATCTTATCTTGAACTCAATTCAACAAATTGGACATATTTCGTGGATTTCTTTGCTGTTATTCAAATTTAATCCGGAATAGATTTGTAATGAATATTAGGATATGAAGTGGAAAATAGTTTTTATAGTAATAATGGGTTGTCTGTGTGGAACACAGGTATTGTCACAGGATTTGACAACCATTAATGCTTATTGGGGACAGGTAACTGATATTACCCTCTCAAAGGAACAGGTTGCTGAGATTCAATATATGGTTATTCGCGATACGCTTAAAAACAGGGACATAAAATATATTACTCAATACAGTTTTTATTATCAAAAAGCATCAGACGGGCCGGTTGAATTCAGGAGGGGGCAGGGTGCATATCTTAATGGCAGTCTGCGCGGACTGGCAGGCCTGGAACCCGGTGATAGGATCATTGTTTCCGAAATTTTTGGCTATGTGCAAGATGAAGGTTTGAAACAAATTCCTACTGCTATTGTGATGGTCATCAGGTGATTTTTAATAGATTCTTGTTAATAATAAAAAAGGGAATTTAAAATATTTGGCTAATTTTGACTTAAAGTTCACTTCAAAATAGAAATTATGGATGATCAAAAGTTTGAACTGGAGCAAAACCTGGATGATGAGATAGAAGAAGAACTCGATGAAGAATATGAAGAGGAAAGAGGCCCGGGGATTTACATTTTATTAGCTGTATTTATTATATTGTTCCTGACAACCCTGAGTTTTTTTGTTTATTACCAGTTTTATCTGGGCGAAGGCAAATGGGATTTTTCATTTAAAAAGAGAACCGGCTCGGCTGTGGTGTTAAACAAAGAATTGAAACAGGAGAATGAGATGCTTGTTGCCAGGGTTGACAGCCTGGAACAATCCCTTGCCACTTCAGGGTCTATGGGAACTGATTCAACGTCAGCATCAGCAATAAATGATAATAATGGAGGCGGAGGTGAAATTTTCCCACAAAGCCTTGCCGGAGAAAAATGGGAAGTTCAGATTGGTGCCTTTACCAATTTTGACTTTACAAAATATGACCCCTACCTGCAAAATATGAATATTGATAAAGAAAATGGGGTGACCAAACTGGTTATTGGCCGGTTTAATTCTTTTGATGAAGCATGTGCTATGAGCAAAGACCTCAAAAAAGTGGGCATTGGGAATTTTATTGTCAAGAAAGTGGATGGTAAAAGAGTAAAGTTTAATCAGTGGTGTAACTGATCAGCTTACTCCCCATTAATTTTTTCTACGAGTCCTGTTGTAGAATAACCTTCAAGAAACGGCAAAACCACAACCTGGCCACCATGGGAACGGATTATGTCTCCGCCAATAATGTCGCCAGCATGATAGTCGCCACCTTTGACCAGAACATCAGGGATCAGTTTGCTAATCAGGTTGAATGGGGTTTCTTCATGGAAAAGAACAACTGCATCTGTATAAGTAAGCGATGCCAGCAACAACATTCGCGAATATTCATCTTTAAACGGGCGGGTAGGACCTTTCAGCAATTTTACTGACGAATCAGCATTTACAGCAATAATAAATTTATCACCCAGCTCAGAAGCGCGTGCCAGGTAATCGAGATGGCCGAGGTGGATCAGGTCGAAACAGCCATTGGTAAAAACAACTTTTTCCCCTTCGTTTCCCCAAATATTTCGGAGTTCAACAAGCTTGTCAGGGGTGAATATTTTATTTTTTATCGAGTTCAGCATGCTTGAGTTTGCGTTGAAGATAAACAAAATACAGGAACGACAACCCGCCTATTACAATCAACATCAGTGTTTGGGATGTGTGGCCTATAAGTGCATATAATGAAGCTGTGTCATGATCGATGCTAAAAACTTTCAGGGCTTTTTCCGCTGCAAAATGATAAGTGCCGACACCACCCTGAACAGGCATAATAAATCCCAGGCTTCCAATAGTCAACACAAACAGGCCTGCCCTCATACCCAGGTTCGAAGTACCTTCAACAGAAAAGAACACGAGGTAGGTCATAAAGAAGTAGGTGACCCAGATAAATATGGAATGAAAAATAAAAGCACCCTTTTTCTCCATGTGTTTTATTGTTTTGATACCAGACCAAAAACCTGAAATTATTTCCCTGACTTTTAAATAAAGGGGATGTTGTTTAAAACCTCTTTTTGATTTTTTAATTCTGTAAAGGAAATAAATTCCTCCGGCCAGGATAAGCACTACAATGCCCAATGTATAGAAACTAAAGAGGAGTTCATATTTATCGCGATAATAAAAATAAGAATTATAGACGGTGTCTTTGATCTTGCCAAATTCAATAAGAACAGAGATAATAGTAAGGGACATAAGCATAATAAAATCAATGCCTCTTTCGACAATAACAGTTCCCAACAGCTTGTTAAAAGGAATTTTCTCGGTTCTGTTTAGGGTAACACATCGGGTTATTTCACCCATACGTGGAAAGGCCAGGTTGGCCATGTAGCCAATCATCACCGCCATAAATGTCCGGGCAGGTTTTACTTTTTTCCCCAGGGGTTCAATCAGGAGCCCCCAACGCATACCCCTGCTCAGATGGCCCATTAGGGCAATCACCATGGCCAGAAGTATCCAGTTGTAATTGGCATTTTTTATTTCTTCAATTAATTGAACTATCGGCTGATCCCGATATACCAACCAGAACAGCAGAATCCCAATACCAAGAAAAAGAAAATATTTTAATACAGAAAAAAGCTTTTTCAATTAATAGTGTTTTTATCCGGTTCTGGCAATAAGAATTTTGGTTTGTAATGTTGGGCTTCAACTTCATTCACCTGGGCATATGCCACTATGATAACAAGGTCACCAACACTGGCTTTATGGGCTGCTGCCCCGTTAATACCGATTACCCCGGAACCACGGCCGCCCTTGATTACGTAAGTTTCAAACCTTTCACCATTGGTAATATTATAAATATGGACTTTTTCATTTTCTACCAGACCGGTTGCATCCATATAATTCTCGTCAATGGTAATACTGCCCATATAGTTCAGGTCAGCATGGGTGACTTTTGCCCGGTGGATTTTTGATTTTATAATTTCAATGTACATGGCATTCAGTTGATCATCAGGTTGTCAATCAGGCGGATTTTGCCTACCCAAACAGCAACCAGAAGAATTATTTTAGTAGCATCATTCATCCCGGAAATAGATTTTAACGTTTCCGCATCCCTGATTTCAAAATATTCAAATTTAAACAATTTATCAGAAGATAGTTCTTTTTTTACCCAATCCGTCACGAAATCAACAGGATTGGATTGAAGCAATTTTTGTGCATCAATTAAAGTTTGATTTATTTTCGGGGCCAAAGCCCTTTCCTTATCCGAAAGTAGCAGGTTACGCGAACTCATGGCTAATCCGTCAGGTTCCCTGACAATAGGTACATCACAGATTTGAACCGGAATATTTAACTTTTTTACCATCATTTTGATGACCATAAGTTGCTGGTAGTCTTTGAGACCAAAGTAAGCTTTATCAGGTTTTACCTTGTCAAATAATAGTTTAACAACAGTCACTACACCCACGAAATGCCCCGGCCTGAATTCTCCCTCAAGAATTTTATCCATGCCTTCAAGATCAATATTCGTCAAAAGCTTTTTACCATGCGGATACATGTCTTCATCAGTTGGGGCAAAAACAATATGGGCTCCGGCATTTTTAAGCTTTTCGATATCATCATCCAGCACACTTGGATAATTAATCAAATCACTCCTATTGTTAAACTGTGTTGGATTAACATAAATACTGACAACACAGATATCATTCTCAGCTACACATCTTTCAACCAGCTTTAAATGGCCCTGGTGAAGGGCACCCATTGTAGGGACAAATCCTGTTCTTAAACCGGACTGTTTTACACTTTGCAAAGTTTTCTGAAGGGAGATTGTATCGTAAATAACTTTAAACAAGCTTGTTACTCAAATTAGCCATTTTTAAAATGGGTTCAAAAATAAAATGAATTCCTTTATTTCCATATATTTTATATATTTTTGTAGTTTAAAACATTTAGGATTAATTACATAGAATTAAGAAAATGGGAAGTAAAAAGATTTTGGTTGTAAGCCATGAAATGTCTCCCTATACCGATCTTACCTCTTTATCCGATGTTGTCAGGGATTTGGCCGTAAACCTGCAAAAAGATGGTGGGGAAATCAGGGTGTTTATGCCCAAGTTTGGAATGATTAAAGAAAGAAAGCATAGGCTTCATGAAGTAATTCGGCTATCAGGACTGAACATAACGATAGGCCGTGAAAATAACCCATTGATCATCAAGGTGGCTTCATTGCAAACAGCAAAAATTCAGGTTTATTTTCTTGATAATTCTGACTTTTTTCAGCGTAAATACTACTTTGCTGATGATAAAGGCAAAAGCCTGCCTGATAATGATAACAGAATGATCTTTTTCAATAAGGGAGTTCTTGAACTGTTGTTCAAACTGGGGTGGATCCCCGACCTTATTCATTGCCATGGCTGGTTTTCAAGCCTGGTTCCCTTTTATGCCAGGACTGCCTTTAAAAATGAACCGGCATTGAAACATTCACATATTGTCTATGGCTATCATCATACCGATTATGAGGAGCAATTTAAGACTGGATTCGTTAAAAAAGGTCATTTGACAGGCGGTGGCAATTATCCATTCCTTGACAAACCTAAGATTTCACAATTGACAAAATTAGGTATTGACCATGCTGACAGCGTTATTGTCACATCAGAGCACGTGCCCAATGAGATAATGAGCAATATTAAAGAATCAAAAAAAACATTTTTAGACGGAAGTAAAATCGAAGGGGATGAGTTATTTCTCAAGTATCAGGAAACGATTACTGTATAAGCTATTCCTGGCCATCATTGCCAGTGGGCTGATCACCGCATGTAACGATCCGGATTTAAACCAATTAACAGCCGATAAGGGTGACCAGTTGTTTGATTATACCTATACCGACACCACAACAATAACCCTGCATACTATCAGGGAGGACTCTATCCGTGCCGATGAGTTTTCAAAGGATCTCTTAGGGGCTTATTTTGATAATAATATCGGCAAAGTGAAGGCTTCATTAAATTTTGAAATTAAACTGCCCCTGACAGATGTCACTTTTCCGGCTAACTCAACCCTGACGTCCATTTATTTACAATTGAAGTATGCCGGAAACGAGGAATATTTTGGAGACATTGCAGGAGATATAACACTGCGTGTGTACACATTGGATCAATATATTTTTAGGGATTCAAGCTATTATTCAACTTCAATTATCAAACATAGCCCAGTTGAAATTGGCTCCTATACAGGAAAATTTGCCCCCAGCGATTCAACTGTCCTGAAAATTCCTTTGACATCAGATTTCGGCAACCTGATCATGAATGCTACCTCAGACCAGTTGTCTGACAATTCGCAGTTCCAAACAATTATAAAAGGTATAGCCATTGTCCCGGATGATGCCTCCGGTACGGGTTGCATTGCCAACTTCCTGTTAGAAGAGGATTCATCAAATGTTACCCTGGTCTATAATGATACGATGAATTACAAATTCCAGGTAAATGCCAGTTCAGCCAGGGTCAGTCATTTTGATCATGACTATAGTGGTACCTTAGCTGAAACACGTTTAAATAATCCTGATATTTTTTATAACAATGTGATCCTCCAGCCCCTTGCAGGCCTGAAGGTAAAAGTAAGGTTCCCGTATCTGAAAAACTTTGTTGATTCAGGGATGATAGCCGTTCATAAGGCAAAAATATTATTTACCCCCGATGAAACCTCTCCCTATCTTGATGATAAACCGGGTGCACTGCTTCTGTTAATGTCGGATGAAAATAACAAGAATTCAACTTTGATAGACCGCCTTGAAGACCATTATGGGGGGCTGTTTGTTGAAGATGATAATTCATGGTATTTTGGGATAACCCGTTATTTTCAGCAATTGCTGAATGATTATTACACCGATCCGGCAGGGACAAAACCGAATGGGCTGAACCTGATCATCCCTTCAGATAATCCAATCATGGCGTCACCTTTATTTATCAAATACCTGAATTCTGATCAGACCCAATCTGTCAGGCTGGAATTACACTATACCAAAATATCTGATTAACTTTGTTAATTATTAGATTGTATTAAAAGAATTATTAAGTAAGGATATGTGTGGTATAGTAGCTTATATCGGGTTCAGGGAAGCATGCCCCATTTTATTAAAAGGATTGGAACGCCTGGAATACCGGGGCTACGATAGTGCAGGAATTGCTTTGTTGAACGATGGTCTTAAAATTTATAAAATTGCCGGTAAGGTTGATTCACTCAAACAATTTGTCAGTGACAAACAAACACATGGCACTGTAGGCATCGGCCACACCCGTTGGGCTACCCATGGCGAACCCAATAATGTCAATGCCCATCCGCATATGTCGGAAAACAAGAGCCTGGTCATGATCCACAATGGCATTATTGAAAATTATCAGACCATAAAAACCGAGTTGGAGAATAGAGGGCACACTTTCCTGAGTGATACCGATTCCGAAGTGTTGATCCACCTGATTGAAGATATTAAACAAAATGAAAAACTTCCTTTGGAAGATGCGACAAGACTGGCTTTGAACAGGGTTATCGGTGCTTATGCCATCGTCATTATTTCAAAGGATGAACCCGATAAACTGGTGGCTGCCCGTAAAGGGAGCCCGCTTGTAATTGGCCTTGCCGAAAATGAGTTTTTCCTGGCCTCAGATGCAACACCTATTGTTGAATATACCCGGAATGTTATCTATATGAATGATGACACACTGGCTATTATCTCCAGGAAAGATTTTCAACTCAGGACGATTGAAAACAAGGTTCAAACCCCTTATGTCCACCAGCTGGATATGAACCTGGAGGCACTGGAAAAAGGCGGGTTCGAGCATTTTATGCTTAAGGAGATTTATGAACAACAAGAGTCGATACTGAATAGTTTCAGGGGCAGGCTGAATGTTAAGGATGGGCAGATACGACTGGGTGGTATTCATAATTACCTGAATAAATTATTAAATATCAAAAGGGTCATCATAACAGCCTGTGGTACCTCCTGGCATGCAGCCCTCATTGGTGAATATTTGTTCGAAGAGTTGGTCAGGATACCGGTTGAAGTGGAATACGGCTCGGAGTTCAGGTATCGTAACCCGGTACTTTTTGAAGACGACCTGCTCATTGCCATCTCACAATCAGGTGAAACTGCCGACACTCTTGCCGCAATTAACCTTGCAAAGAAAACAATTAAAACAGTATTTGGCATTTGCAATGTAGTTGGATCATCCATAGCGCGTGCAACAGATGCCGGGGTTTATACCCATGCAGGCCCCGAAATTGGAGTGGCATCAACAAAAGCATTCACAGCCCAGTTAACTGTTTTGACCCTGATGGCTTTGCAATGGGCACACCTAAAAGGAACGATTTCAACTTCCAGGTTCAGGGAATGTATTTCAGAAATGGAAACTATTCCTGCTAAGATATCGAAAATACTGGCCAAAGATGACCAGATAAAGGAATTAGCAAGGCAGTTTAGCAAATCGAAAAATTTCCTTTACCTGGGCCGGGGATATAATTTTCCTGTTGCCCTGGAAGGTGCATTGAAATTGAAAGAAATATCCTACATACATGCCGAGGGATATCCGGCTGCGGAAATGAAGCATGGCCCCATTGCGTTAATTGATAAAAATATGCCCGTTGTGGTGATTGCTACAAACAAGCACCATTACGAAAAAATAGTATCCAATATTGAGGAAGTAAAAGCTCGAAAAGGGATCATTATTGCCGTGGTAAATGAAGGAGATACGGTGATCAGCGGCCTGGCTGACCATATCATTGAAATACCGGATACAGAAGAAATACTTTCTCCCATGCTTTCAGTTATTCCTCTTCAATTACTGGCTTATCATATTGCCGTATTCCGGGATTGTAATGTTGACCAGCCACGTAACCTCGCAAAATCGGTTACCGTAGAATAAGGTCAATACCCTGATTTTTATTAAAATATATGCATCCCTCTCTTTAGTTAGCCACTAATGCCGGTTATTTGTTTTAGGGTTCAGTTCCTGTTGTCAGGATTTTCTTTCACCCACCCTGTTGATAGCATTCAAAATAACTCTCTATTTTTGCAGTTTGTCCAAAAATTATTTACCTGACTGAATTGTTGCAAAAAGATGTCTTCATTATCCTGCATACAAATAAAAAATGCCCATCAGAACAACCTGAAAAACATTGACCTGGATATACCTCATAATAAACTGGTTGTTATTACAGGTGTTTCAGGATCAGGGAAATCTTCACTGGCATTTGAAACATTGTACGAAGAGGGGCGCAGACGATATGTAGAAAGTTTGTCTTCTTATGTGAGGCAATTTATCGGGAAAATACAAAAACCCAAAGTTGATTTAATCAATGGTTTACCCCCCGCCATAGCCATCGAACAAAAACGGTCCACATCCAATTCAAGGTCTACGGTAGGGACAGTAACAGAAATATATCATTACCTGCAAATTTTGTTTGCCAGGGTAGGAAAGATCTATTCACCGGTGTCGGGAAACGAAGTAAAAAGGCATTCGGTAGATTTTGTTGTTAATTATATCCTTCAACAGAATAATGCTGAACAGATCAATATCCTGGCTCCTTTGACAAACGGAAACGGAAGGAAGCTGTCCGATGAATTGGCCGTATTGATGCAGAAGGGTTTTGTCCGTATTGTGGCGGATCATCAAGTATTTAAAATCAGCGACTTGCTTGATAAATTGGAGAAGGGTGAAAAACTTCCCATACTTAAAAAAGAGTCTGAACTTTTTATCCTTGTTGACAGGATTGTGCCCGATCCTGAAGATGAGGAACTGGCCATGCGGATATCGGATTCTGTTCAAACTGCTTTTTTTGAAGGTCATGGCAATTGTGTGGTTGAGATGGGTGCCGGGAAACAGAAAAGTTTTTCCAACAGGCTGGAACTTGATGGAATTGAATTTGAAGAATCGACTCCTGATATGTTTTCCTTCAACAGCCCTTATGGTGCCTGTCCGGAATGTGGTGGTTTTGGTGAAAAACTGGGTATTGATGAACAAAAAGTTATTCCCAACCCTAACCTGTCGTTATACGATGGTGCCGTAATTTGCTGGGAAGGCGAGAAAATGAAGAAATGGAAGAATGCCTTTATCAAAGGTTCTTCAGAATACAATTTTCCTATTTTTACGCCCTATAACGAACTTAATGAAGAACAAAGGAACCTTCTCTGGTATGGAAATGAAAAGATTGATGGTATTTACAGGTTTTTTACTTTTATAGAAGAAAACACCTACAAAGTTCATTACCGTATTTTTCTATCCAGGTTCAAAGGACGCACCTACTGTCATGCCTGCAAAGGAACCAGGTTGAGAAAGGAAGCCCTCTATGTAAAAGTCAATGGGAAAACAATTGGAGAACTATTGTTGCTGCCCCTGGAAGAACTATTGGATTATTTCAGGACGATGCAAAAAAGTGATAAATCAAACAAAATCATCAGCAGGTTGATGCCGGAGATCATGACCCGCCTGCAGATGCTTAATGATATTGGCCTGGGCTACCTGACACTGAATCGTACTTCCAGGACTTTGTCAGGTGGGGAGTTACAAAGAATTCAACTGGTATATTCATTGGGCAGTAACCTCACCGGATCGCTTTACATCCTTGACGAGCCCTCCATTGGGCTTCATCCACGGGATACTTTTGAATTGATTATAATTCTCAAACGATTAAGAGATCTTGGCAATACGGTTGTGGTGGTAGAACATGATGAAGACATCATCCGCTCTGCCGATATACTTATTGACCTTGGGCCGGATGCAGGTACTCTGGGCGGCAAAATGGTTTTTGCAGGTGAATTGTCAAAAATCAATATAAAGACACCGGGATATACGGCTGCTTACCTGGCAGGTAAACTTTCGATTCCGGTATCAAGAACAAAAATTCAATCCGGGCGTATTGTAGAAATTAAAGGTGCGCGGAAACACAACCTGCAAAACATCAATATACAGTTCCCTGTAAGTGCCATGACAGTTGTTACCGGAGTTTCAGGCTCCGGCAAATCTTCATTGGTCAGGGATGTGATCTTTGATTCGTTGAAAACAATGAATGAGGGTACAAAAGCTAATCCGGTTTACTGTGACAATATTGAGATTGATTACGAACTGATTAACCGGGTAGAATACATCGGCCAACATGCTATTGATGGTAACCGGAGGTCAAATCCGGCCACATACATGAAAGTATTTGACCAGATCAGGGAAACCCTGGCTGGTCAGCCATTGGCAAAAGCCAGCAGTTTGAAACCTGCGCATTTCTCATTCAATGTAGAGGGTGGGCGATGTGAAACTTGCAAAGGTGACGGTGAAATTCTCGTTGAAATGCAGTTTGTTGCCGATTTGCATTTGCTTTGTGAAGACTGTAAAGGAAAACGCTACAAAGATGAAGTGCTTGAAGTAGAATACAATGGCAAAAATATTTACGATATCCTCAACATGACTGTTGCAGAAGCAACGGAATTCTTCTATGAAAACAAAGCCATTGTAAATGGCCTAAAACCCCTTATGCAGGTCGGGCTTGATTACCTGCAACTGGGGCAGTCCACTTCCACACTTTCAGGAGGGGAAGGGCAGCGCCTCAAACTAGCTTCCTTCCTGAACCTGAGCAGTCGTGACAACAGCCAGATTTTGTTCCTTTTTGACGAACCCACGACAGGCCTTCACTGGCACGATATATCCAAATTGCTTGATGCCTTTAGGGCACTGATAGATAAAGGCCATACTGTACTGGTGATTGAACACAATATGGAGGTGGTTAAAAACGCAGACTATCTTATTGACCTTGGCCCCGAAGGGGGGAACGAAGGTGGGCATGTGGTGTTTCAGGGAGTGCCTGAAGAAATATTAAAATCATCCCAATCTTATACCGCCAGGTTCCTGGAAAGGAAAATATAAAAAATCCCCTCAGAAAACCTGAAGGGATGAACAAACTCATTCCCGTGATATTTATGGCCTTACCAGTATTTTTTCTTCTGTCAAAATACCATCCCTGTTGATGATGACAATATATGCTGCTGTCTTGTCAGGGTCAGGTAAATCCATTCTGTAAGTATCGGGATTTTTAATAAATGATTCCTTGATCACTTGCCCATTTACATTCACTATGGTGATGGCTGCATTGTCGGAGATCTCATTGAAGTGGACATAAAGGGACCTGCCTCTGACATATACATCCGGTTTTTTAATTTCATTTTCATTTATATCTGTTGTCATATTGTTGCCTGCTGCAATTGTCAGGTTGGGGATTACATGAATGATAAACCTTTCTTGTCCGCTTACAAAGTCAGAATAGAATTCATAATCCTTTGCCATCAGGTCAACGGTTTCACCCGTCTGTAAGTCTTCAAGTAAGACAGTTACATCGAAATCAAAGTCGGTTTTATACATTTCAAATTTGTAGAAACCGCTTGATTGTATCCTGATATACAAAGGTATTTCAATGTTGTTCATGGGCTTTGGCAACGAGTTGACCGAAAGCATATCACCATTCAGTGTCTGCGTATAGCATTGTGGAACCTGGAGGTTGTAGCTAAACATTTTTTCAGCATCAAACAGGTCGTCAAAATTCGAAGAGGCCTGGTTGTCAAATTTAATGGCGGTTTCATCATAATACTGTTCATTGCCCACCCGGAACCGGAATGTATTGTTGGAAGGTGCTGCTCGGAAATTCTGCATATTGCTTACCTGGGCATTCTTATTCACCGAAAGATATCCACCACTGTTGCTGTTGCATTTGACAAAAAATGCCATCGTTGGCGGAATGATGTTAGTGCCCCCATTAGTCCCGACTGAACTGATATAGGTAGCAACATTTTGCAATGAGTCATCCCAAACGTAAATAGCATCGTTGATGTTGGTTTTTGTCCAGCCCGATGAGGCATCCCAGTTGATTGCTGAACAATAGGGATTTCCAACCATGTTGTAACCATCACCTGTTGAACTGGTATAAGTGAGGTTGATGCTTACTGCACTGTCGTTAGGCGTCCCTTTAAATGTTACATAATGGTGGTTTGATTTAAAATAGACATCATATCCTTTCAAGGGAACCATCGTTTCATTGGCTTTGTGCGAATCCCATGTTTTGCTGGGCTCGTCATAGGAATAAACAGCACCCCCCCAGAATTTGTTCATCTTGACACCGGTCATGGGGGCTGAAATATAATGCCAGCCATCTTTCTTGACATATCGGGTAATGGTTACACTGGCATTGTTCTTTTTACTGCCCAGGATTGTCAGGTTACCAATATAACTAGATGTTGACAGTATGTTTACGGTTCCGGAGTTCTCATAATCATCGTTAATCAGGATGGAGCCATAACAGTCCACCACACCACCGGACTCTACTTCCAGGTCTTCACATTCAATATCACCGTAAACCTTCAGGTAGCCACCGCTTTTGACCTCAATATCTTTATGGCCGCTATTTTCCAGGCTGCCGGTGCTGTATATGATAACAACACCTTCTATTTCCAGGTCTTTGTTAAAACTGATGTCGTGGTAGATAAATACACTGTCATCGTCCTCTATTTCATCGTCCGGTGCTTTATTGACATCCCATTTTGACTTGGATGTCCAGGAACCATTGGCAATAGATACATAGTTGTCACAAAAGGCAGTGTAGTTCAGGCCGAGTATTAAAAGGCCGGTCAGAGAATAAAGTTTTGCTTTCATAGTTTTAAAAATTGTTCGAGCGAAAACTACAAAAGACTATATATCAGCTCCAAAAAAATTAAAAATAATTGA
>CAZVAY010000034.1:0-13863 GCA_964625265.1 uncultured Sphingobacteriales bacterium
ATCCTGAACACATCAGTGCCTACCTGAGTGAAATAATTGATATCGTAGCAACACCGGTTGAAGGCGTCAGGATTGATTTTGCCGTTAAGAGGTATTTTGGAGATTTGAAGTTTGCCAGTGCCAAAACCGATAAAAACGGTTTTGTTTCTGTTGCCTACCCTAAAGATATAGCCGGTGATTCAACCGGATGTGTTACACTGGTTGTAAAAACAGACCCTGATGTTTGCACGGCTGAGTCCCTTGTTGAAAATGCACCGATCTGCTCCGTCCACTATGCCACCAATATTTTTGAAAAAAGAATTATGTGGTCGGAAAATGATAAAACCCAATGGTGGGTCATTTTGAGCTACCTGGGTGTTGTTGGAGGTGTTTGGCTTACCATTTTATATGTAGTGACCCTGATAGTACGGATAGCCAGGATGGGGAAAGCCGGATAACAATTTGTATTTTTGATTGGTAATTGTTGCAAGTGGGTCCATGACGGATTCGCTCTCAATTACATTAATCCGTCAAAATGCAGGTATATGCCTGGAACTAAATGTGTACATTGTGGTGATGACTGTGGGAAATACCCTGTAACCTGGGATGAAAAGGTCTTTTGCTGCAATGGATGCCTGTCCGTTTACCGGATATTGAGCGAAAACAAACTTTCGGATTATTACAAATATTACGAAACACCAGGAATAAATATTGAGGAAGAAACAGGATCAAGCTATGCTTACCTCGACAACACGGATATATTTAGCAAACTGATCGATTTTACTGACGGAAAAACCAGCCGGGTTACTTTTTATATTCCCGCAATACATTGCAGTTCCTGCGTTTGGTTACTGGAACATTTAAACAAACTCGACAAAGGTGTGCTCTCCTCCAGTGTTAATTTTTCAAAAAAGGAAATTACTATCATCTTTAAGCAGGACGAAATTTCCTTGTCAGGCCTGGTCCGTATTCTTGCCAGTATTCATTACGTTCCTAAAATTTCACTGGACGACCTGGAAAGAAAGAAGCCACCGGCCACTGAGAAATCATTGCTCTACAAAATTGGCATTGCAGGCTTTGCATTCGGCAATATCATGATCTACACCATGCCGTTTTATTTGCCGGGGAAAGAATTCGTAGGTGCTGAATTCCGGAATGTATTTGCATGGCTGAGTTTTTTTCTGTCAGTACCTGTGGTTGTATATAGTGCCAGCGATTATTTTTTATCAGCCTGGAAAAATCTGCGCCAGAAAATTGTAAACCTCGACCTTCCTATAGCAGTGGGTGTCCTGGCACTTTTTGTTTATAGCAGTATCTCCTTTTTTTTCCATACAGGTGAGCATCTGTATTTCGATTCATTATCAGGGCTGGTTTTTTTTCTACTGATTGGCAAATGGTACCAGGGAAAAACATACAGCGCACTTTCGTTTGAAAGAGATTATAAATCCTACTTTCCTGTGGCAGTAACCAGAATTGAAGGTGAAATAGAAAAGATTACCCCTATCCAGGATTTAAAACCGGGTGACAGGATACTGATCCGGAACAATGAGCTGATTCCAACCGATGGTGTTTTGGTCAAAGGGGAGGCTTATGTGGATTACAGTTTCGTTACAGGAGAATCACAACCCGTTGAAATAAAAAATCAGGAAACTGTTTATGCCGGGGGCAGGCAGTCAGGCCCTGTTTTCGAAATGGAGATTAGTAATAAAGTTGAACAAAGCCGCCTGACCCGTCTGTGGAATGAGGAAAACTATTCCAAACCCATAACCCATAAACTCAACCGCTTTGTTGACAATGTAAGTTATTATTTTGTTTATGCTGTCCTAACAATTTCCATATTAACGGCAGTTTACTGGCTTTGGGCTGACCCAACCAAAGCTTTATTGGCTGCTATTTCGGTGTTGATTGTTGCCTGCCCCTGTGCCCTGGCACTTGCCATGCCTTTTGCTTTCGGAAATGCCATGCGGCTGGCAGGGAAAATGGGTTTTTACCTGAAGAAATCCGATGTGGTGGAAGACCTTGCTGCATTCGATACAGTGGTGTTTGACAAAACAGGGACGATCACTGAAAACAACCATTCTGTGGTGGAGTTTTGCGGTGACAAGCTGCGTGAAGATGAGGAAAATAAGGTCAGTTCCCTGGTGAAACATTCCACACATCCATTGAGTGTTGCCATTTACAGGCAAATGAGTAAACCGGGTTCACTTTCAGTAAAGAATTTTAAGGAAATACCCTCCGAAGGATTGACAGGCCTTGTAGATGGAGAAGAGGTTAAGGTGGGAAACAGGCATTTTGTTGGTGGGGAAGAAGCTGGTGACGGACAAACTGGATCCAGGGTGTATGTGGCTATAAATGGAAAGGCAAAAGGTTATTACCGGATTGAAAATAAATTCAGGGAAGGGCTGAGGGAAGTTTTAAATCAAATGGGCAAGTATGCCATACATGTAATTTCAGGAGACAATGACAAGGATGCAGGGCGGCTGCATAAAATTTTTCCAGAGAACACCATTTTTAATTTTAACCTTTCGCCTACTGACAAGAGGGATTATATTCAGCAACTCCATAAAAAAGGTAAACAGGTTGTCATGATAGGAGACGGATTAAATGATGCAGGTGCCCTACGGGAAAGTAAAGCCGGTATTTCTATAGCTGATGATATTTTCCTGTTCTCGCCTGCAAGTGATGCTATTCTGGAATCCGGGTCATTTAAATGGCTACCCTGTTTATTCAGGTATTTCAGGACGAGCCTGAATATCCTGAAAACCTCATACCTGCTCTCATTTCTTTATAATATGGTAGGGCTGTACTTTGCTGTAACAGCACAGCTTTCGCCTATCCTTGCAGCCGTGCTCATGCCATTAAGTTCCGTCTCCGTTGTGTTGTTTACTACCGCGGCAACATCCCTGGCAGCAAGGTCTGAGTTGAAAAATTAATACATCAAGTATATTGGATAACAACCGCTCATTAATAAGAATCAATAATCATATGATTTTTATTTAAAATATTTTGCATGATATATCTTTTGCAAAGGAACTGTAATAAGTTTTGGTAACTAAAATATTGAACCATGAAAAACAGGATAAATTATGTTTTGTTGTTTTTTACTATGCTGCTTTTTAATTGTACAATAATACATTTGCAGCAACTCCACTCAAGTAAATCGCATCCATTAAGTAAAGATGCCCTCAAATGCCGAAATAATTAAACAGATAAGATAAATTAAAATATTTATCATGTTAAAATCCTAATTATGGGGATTGTAAGTGTCAGATAAAGAAAGACATAAGGCTTGTCTGGGGAAAATATGTTTTTGAACAAAATAGTTGCCATTAGAAAATTAAAAACTATATTTGACCATCAGTTAAATGTAATTGGAGCATGTCAATTATTTTTATACTAATTGGAGTTAGTTTGTTATTAGCGCTGGGTTTTTTGGCGGCTTTCCTTTGGTCGGTACGCAGCGGACAGTACGAGGATGATGAAACACCCTCGATGAGAATATTGTTTGATAACGAAAATCAAAATCATAAAAGTTAGGATATGGAAATTCAGAAGTTTTCTTATGACAACAAGATTGTAAAGTATTTTGCCTACGCAACTGTTATTTGGGGTTTAGTCGGGATGTTGGTTGGGTTGCTGATCGCTATTCAAATGGCATTACCTTCCCTGAACCTTGGATTGGAATTTACCACATTTGGCCGCGCTCGCCCAGTCCATACCAATGCTATTATTTTTGCTTTTGTAGGGAATGGCATTTTTGCAGGAGTTTATTATTCTCTTCAACGATTGTTGAAAGCAAGGATGTTCAGCGATGTATTAAGTAAAATCCATTTCTGGGGCTGGCAGTTGATCATTGTACTGGCTGCCTTAACCCTGACACTGGGTTACACCACTTCAAAGGAATATGCCGAACTGGAATGGCCGATTGACATTCTTATCGCTGTAGTCTGGGTCGTATTTGGATGGAATATGTTTGGTACTATTGCCCGCAGGAGGGTCAAACATCTTTATGTCGCCATTTGGTTTTATATCGCAACGGTTATCACTGTTGCTATTCTTCATATTTTCAATTCGATTGAAATTCCTGTTTCCTTATTAAAAAGTTATCCTGTTTATGCAGGTGTACAGGATGCCATTGTCCAGTGGTGGTACGGGCACAATGCTGTTGCTTTTTTCCTGACCACACCTTACCTGGGCCTGATGTATTATTTTCTTCCCAAGGCTGCCAACAGGCCCGTTTATTCCTACAAACTCTCCATCCTTCACTTCTGGACTCTCATTTTTATTTACATCTGGGCAGGCCCACACCACCTGCTTTTCAATGCTATTCCGGAATGGGTCCAGTCATTGGGTGTCGTTTTTTCAGTCATGTTGATTGCACCTTCGTGGGGAGGTATGCTCAATGGTTTAATAACTTTACGCGGTGCCTGGGACAAAGTCAGGGACAGTGCAGTTTTGAAATTCTTTGTGGTGGCAGTTACTGCTTACGGCATGTCCACTTTTGAAGGGCCTATGCTTAGCCTGAAAAATGTGAATGCTATCAGTCATTTTACGGATTGGACTATTGGGCATGTCCATATTGGTGCACTCGGCTGGAATGGCTTCCTGACATTTGGCGTTCTTTACTGGATGATACCGAAGCTATTTAATACTAAATTATATTCTGAGAAACTGGCAAATGCGCACTTTTGGATTGGGACACTTGGAATTATCTTTTATGCTGTCCCCATGTACTGGTCTGCTTTCACGCAAAACCAGATGTGGAAAGCATTCAATGAAAACGGTATGCTGGCTTATCCAAACTTTTTGGAAACAGTGACCCAGATCATCCCCATGTATGTTACGAGATTTATAGGTGGTATCCTGTTTTTTGCCGGTGCCATACTCATGGTATACAACCTTTTAAAAACAGTGAAAGCAGGGCAATTTGTTGAAAATGAAGCTGCAGAGGCACCAGCATTAGCAAAAGGCGGTGCTGTGGAAACTGAATCAACCCACAAATGGCTGGAAAGGAAACCCATTCAGTTTGCTATTTGGGCTACCGTTGCCGTTTTGATAGGTGGACTTGTTCAGATCATACCTGTTCTTGCAGTAAAATCCAACATTCCCACAATTTCAAGTGTAAAACCATACACTCCTCTGGAACTGGAGGGCCGGGACATTTATATTAAAGAAGGATGTTATACCTGTCATTCGCAACAAGTCAGGCCTTTCAGGGCTGAGACAGAGCGTTATGGAGAATATTCCAAAGCAGGAGAATTCGTTTATGATCATCCCTTCCTGTGGGGGTCCAAACGTACAGGGCCCGACCTGGCAAGGGCCGGGGTCATTAAGGATGGCAAAATGTATAAATCTGCTGCTTGGCATTTTCAACACCTGAAGAACCCGAAAGACATTGAAGAAAAATCTATCATGCCAGCCTATCCATGGTTAATTGAAAAATCTATTAATCTGGACAAAACACCCCAAAAAATCCGGGTCATGCAGAAACTGGGCGTACCCTATCCTGAGGGGTATGACACAAAAGCTGTCGCTGACTTGATGAACCAGGCAAAAGATATTGTTGGCGACCTGGCAGTGGCCGGAATCAGCGTAGAACCTGAAAAGGAAATTGTTGCCTTGATCGCTTATCTGCACAGGCTTGGCAGGGATATTTCCGAAAGCCATACCAATGAAGTCGGGGAAGAGATCAAAATGCCCTCAGCCCCGCTGACCGATGAAGCAGAACTTGCTGAAGGGCACCAGGTGTTTATAACAAATTGTGCTGCCTGCCATGGGCAACTGGGAGAAGGGAACAAAATCGGCCCCAACCTGACAGATGAATACTGGCTGACAGGGGGTACCCATGATGACATTTACCGCACTATCCATTCAGGCGTGATTGAAAAAGGAATGCAGGCGTGGAAAAAACTCCTGACACCGGATCAATTAATGAAAGTGGCCAGTTATGTAATCAGCATACAGGGGTCGAACCCACCCAATGCCAAAGCACCACAGGGAGAAAAATTTGAGAAAAAAATCGAAAAAAAGGCGGAACAGACGGAGAGCAAAGAAGCGGATTCCGGTAGGGTAGTAGAACAGGTTGAACAACCCCAAAATTAGAAAACCATGAAAATGATCCTGCCCTATTTTGAAAATGCTTTTGGAATAAATATTTTTCCAACCCTTTCACTTATCCTCTTTCTGGCCATGTTTGTCTGGCTGATTGTCTGGGTATGGAAAACTGATAAGAACTATATTTATGAAATGAAAAACCTGCCTGTTGCTGAGAACGAATCTGAACCAACAGGAAGCTTAAAATAACAGTACCATGAGCGAGAATAATGAAAACAAGAAAGTAGATTTATATGAAGGCGAAGAGAAGTACCTTCTTGACTATGACTTTGATGGGATAAAGGAATTTGACAACCCGCCACCACCCTGGCTCATGGTCATTCTTTATGCTTCTATATTCTTTGCAGCTGTTTACTATGTCAACCTGCATGTATTTAAAATCGGCCTCACCGAGGAAGCCCGTTATGAGCGGGAAATGGAACAGGCCCAGGCTGCATTGGCCGAGAAGACCGCTCAGGCAGAACCGGTTGACCTGAAAGTGCTGACCGACCCGGAGAGCCTGAAAGCAGGAGAAGAGATATTTATGACCAAAACCTGTACAGCCTGTCATGGTACAAACCTGGAAGGAAATAAAGTAGGCCCTAACCTCACAGATGAGTACTGGATTCACGGGAATAAAATCGAAGCACTTGTCAACCAGATCAAAAATGGAAACCTGCAGAAGGGTATGACCCCGTTTAAAGACCAGTTGTCGGAACAGGAAATACTTCAGGTAGCAAGTTTTGTGTTAAGCAAACAAGGTTCGAACCCACCCAACGCCAAAGCCCCTGAAGGGGACAAATACTGACGGTTATATCCTGAAAATTTATTCTGCCGGATCAATCCCACTTTAAATGCGTAAGTAAAAATTGCACACTAATCAAATTTGGATTATTTCTAATTTAAAAACTATACTTATCTTTGCCCTGGAAAAATTTTACCGATTATTAAAAATCAAATCAATATGTTAAAGCAAATCTACACGCTGTTTGTCTTTTTAATTGCTGTATTAGCTTTATCCTCCTGTGGGGGATCAGGAGATAAAACAAATCAGGAAGGACAAACCGAAACTGTTCAGGAACAACCCACCACACAATTTCCGGCCGGAGAAGCCATTTTTAAGGAAAAATGTATTGTCTGCCACATGGCTGACGGGAAAGGTCAACCTGGTATTTTTCCTCCACTTGCAGGTTCCGATTATTTACTGTCTGACAAGAGAAGGGCTGTACATCAGGTGTTGAATGGCTCTGCAGAAAAAATGATTGTCAATGGACAGGAATATTCTACACCAATGCCTGCACAGGTTGATAACCACCAGGATGCGGTTGACGTAATCAATTATGTCCTGAATGCCTGGGGCAACGATGGGGGTACCATAACCCTGGATGAAGTGGGTGATATTGAGATTGGCCAATAATGCTGATTGGGGATATTTTGTATATTTGTATATCCTGACCTAATAACTAATTCATGAAAAAATTATTTATCCTGACTGTTCTTATAGTAATGGCATTCGTTATAAATGCCGAAGAAAAAAACGAACAAATCGGGATTTACGAAAATCTCGATGGCTTTATTCCTGATAATGTGGTCGTGTTTAACACCGATTCGCAGCAGGTCAATTTTAAATCGCTTATCGACAAACCTACCGTGTTGGTACTGGTGTACTTCACCTGCCCCGGAATTTGTTCCCCGCTGCTTGATGGTGTAGCTGATGTCATCAGTAACATGGATCTTGAACTGGGCAAAGATTACCAGGTACTCACGGTGAGTTTTAACAGCGATGAAACACCTTCGTTAGCTAAAAAGAAAAGGCTTAATTACATCAGTGAAATAACAAAAGAAGTAGATGCGTCAGCCTGGAAATGGTTTACTGCCGATAGTGCCAATATTGCAAGGCTAACGTCATCCGTAGGGTTTAAGTTTAAGCGCGAAGGCAAGGATTTTATCCATGCTGCCTCCCTGGTAGCACTAAGCCCTGAAGGCAAAATTACACGCTATCTTTACGGAACCGAATTTTTGCCTTTTGACCTGAAAATGGCCATTATTGAGGCATCTGAAGGAAGATCGTCACCGACAATCAATAAGGTGTTGCAATATTGCTTCAGCTATGATGCAGACGGTAAAAAATATGTTTTTAATATCACCAAAATTGCAGGCACAATCATACTTGTGGGCGCATTTATTTTCTTCCTTCTCCTGATACTTAAAAAGAAAAAATCTTAACAGAAAAATATGGAACAAACGCTTACTCAACCTACCCAACTGAATTTCTTTCAGGAAAAGCAGGGCAGAAAGGGGATCTTTGCGTGGATTCTTTCTACTGACCACAAAAGAATCGGGTTGTTGTATTTTTACTCAATCTCTTTCTTTTTTCTCTTTGCAGTTGCCCTTGGAGTGATGATGAGGCTCGAGCTTATTGCTCCCGGTCGCACCATCATGGATGCACAAACCTATAATTCATTTTTTACCCTGCACGGGGTGATCATGATATTCCTGTTTATTATTCCCGGTATACCTGCAGTGTTCGGCAATATTGCCTTACCGCTAATGCTGGGCGCCAAGGATGTGGCATTCCCAAAGGTCAACCTTTTATCCTGGTATCTTTACCTGACAGGTGCCATTCTGGCCTTACTCACCCTGTTTGTGGGTAACGGACCTCCGGATACGGGCTGGACATTTTATGCTCCTTACAGCGTCAAAACAGGGACCAATGTAACCATGGCAGTTCTTGCAGCTTTTGTCCTGGGTTTTTCCTCCATTCTTACTGGATTGAACTTCCTGACTACCATTCACCGGATGCGGGCACCCGGAATGGGCTGGTTTAAAATGCCTTTGTTTGCCTGGAGCCTTTACGCCACTTCATGGATACAGGTTCTGGCTACACCCATCGTTGGTATCACCCTGTTAATGATCGTAGCTGAGCGCACCCTGGGTGTTGGCTTGTTTGATCCTGCCCTTGGCGGTGATCCGATTTTGTACCAGCATTTGTTCTGGATCTATTCGCATCCTGCTGTGTACATCATGGTATTGCCGGGCATGGGGATAGTTTCAGATGTGATCCCCGTTTTTGCACGGAGGAAAATATTCGGCTATAAAGCCATAGCCTACTCCAGCCTGGCTATTGCCTTTGTCGGCTATTTTGTTTGGGGACACCACATGTTTACATCAGGTATGAGCGGCCCTGCACGGGTAATTTTCTCTATCCTGACATTCCTGGTTGCCATACCAAGTGCCATTAAAGTATTTAACTGGCTGGCCACATTGTATAAAGGTTCCATTGATCTCAAGCCACCACTCCTTTATTCGCTTGGGTTTATTTTCCTTTTTGTCATTGGAGGTCTTACAGGGCTGATACTGGGCGCTATCGCTACGGATATTCATGTGCACGATACTTATTTTGTTGTAGCACACTTTCATTTTGTTATGTTTGGTGGAACAGGCTTTGCCTTTTTCGCAGCATTGCATTACTGGTTCCCCAAAATTTACGGTAAAATGTACAACATCAAAAGGGCTGTTGTTGCATTTTGGATCATTTTCATCGGGTTTATGTTCCTTTATTTCCCCATGTTTATTGTTGGAATGATGGGTATGCCCAGGCGTTATTATGATTATTTGCCTGAATTTACTGTCCCCAATGTGATATCGACAGTGGGCTCATGGGTGCTTGTCATGGGCCTGTTGTTCATGATATTCAACCTAATTGCCGGTTACCGCAAAGGTGAAAAGGCCCCGAAAAATCCCTGGGATGGCCTAACCCTGGAATGGGAAACCGATTCGCCTCCTACACTGGAGAACTTTGATGAAATCCCGACTGTTACGGAAGGGCCTTATGAATACAAGTAATTAAATTTAAGAATATGACAGTTCATCGAGACGATGCGGCTTCCAAAATGGGCATGTGGGTGTTTTTATTTACTGAGCTGTTGCTTTTTGGAGGATTGTTCCTGGTTTATTCCATTTACCGCTTTCGCAATGCAGAGTCATTTGCCCATGCCGGCCTTGAATTGGATGTGATGGTTGGTACTATCAATACCATCGCGCTGATTACAAGTAGTTTGACAGTGGCAATGTCCATCACGGCTATCCAGCGAAACAACAAAAAGCTGGCTTTGGTTTTCCTTTATATCACAATTGCATTGGCATTGGTATTCATGGTAAATAAATACTTTGAATGGAGCCACAAAATTGGACACGGACTCTTTCCGGGTATGGAACATTATAATAGCCTGGAGCAGGGGGAAAAGCTTTTCTTCTACTTGTATTATTTCATGACAGGGCTACATGCACTTCATGTAATTGTGGGATCTGTTTTCCTGGGCTTTATTATCAGGTACATTCAGAAAGGAAGGATAACTCATGATAATTTTCAACTACACGAAAACGGTGGCCTGTACTGGCACCTGGTAGACCTTATTTGGATCTACCTGTTTCCGTTATTTTATCTCATTCATTAAATTGCCAGGGAATGGAAAATCATACAAATCATCATATTGTACCCTTTAAAAACCACCTTTGGGTATGGGTGGCCTTGTTGATCTTTACGGTGCTGACGGTGTCGTCTGTCCTGGTTGACCTGAGAAACTTTGTTGTTTTTGCGGCTTTGCTGATAGCAACTATTAAAGGAACCATTGTCGCTACCTATTTTATGCACCTGAAATTCGATAGTAAAATATTAACAGCCATGCTTGCGCTGGTGATGCTGGTATTTACTGCATTTATTCTCCTGACTTTTATCGATTATTCATTCAGATAATTTAAAGATATGTTATTAGCTGTTTCAGAATATGTAAAAGGTGTTGATACGGCATTTGCCGTAATCATTGGCATCAGCCTCGTTTTCCTGGTAGGGATCACCTTTTTTATGATACTGTTTGTAGTAAAATACAACAGGAAACGCCATCCGAAAGCAAAACAGATCAAAGAGAATTCAAAGCTGGAGCTTTTATGGACCATTGTGCCTACGATCCTGGTGCTGATCATGTTTTATTATGGCTGGGTAGAATATGCCCCTTCCCGAAATGTACCTGAGGGTGCTATTACCGTTAAAACGACCGGTAGAATGTGGAGTTGGAGCTTTGAATACGAAAATGGTAAAACCAACAACGATATTTTGTATATGCCTGTTAACCAGCCGGTGAAACTCGAACTTTTTTCACCGGATGTATTGCACAGCTTCTATGTACCTGCTTTCCGTATCAAGGAAGACGTAGTACCCGGCAAAGACAATTACATGTGGTTTGAATCGAATGAAACAGGTGAGTTTGATATTTTGTGTGCAGAATATTGCGGTGCCCGCCATGCCTATATGTTGGGTAAGGTAAGGGTGGTTAGCCAGGAAGAGTTTGACGAATGGCTCAACAAAGATGTGCCTGATGAGGAAGAAGCCGAACCTGTTGGCTACCAGGTGTTGAAAAAGAACGCCTGTGTAAGTTGCCACTCAACGGATGGTTCCGTAATTATTGGGCCGAGTTTTAAAAACCTGTTTGGTGAAGAAACTGAAGTAGAAGACCAGGATGGGAATGAACTGCGCGTTACAGTTGATGCATCTTATATTAAATCCTCTATTTATGAACCCGGAAAACACATTGTAAAGGGTTTTCCAAAAGGCCTGATGGTTTCGTACAAAAACCAGGTTACCGAAGAAGAGATTAATGAGATCATCGAATATTTAAAAACCCTTCATGACTAATACAATGAAGGTAAAAGCACTTTTGCAGCTAACAAAATTCAGGATTACCATAGTTGTTACCTTAACAACCATTGCCGGATACGGGCTTGCCAGCGGGGGCTTTGACCTGTCCATGCTGTTGCCTGCATTTGGTTTGTTCTTTGTAGCAGCAGGTTCAGCAGCGCTGAACCAATTCCAGGAACGTAAGTTCGATGCCATGATGGAGAGGACAAAATCACGCCCATTGCCATCCGGTATTGTAGAACCCCGGCAGGCACTGGCTTTTGCCTGGTTTCTCATATTGCTGGGAACAGGGGTTATTCTGATTACATCCAATCTGGCTGCTGCTTTTTTTGCATTATTGGCTGTCCTATGGTATAATGGCATCTATACCCCATTGAAACGAAAATCTGCTTTTGCAGTTATACCCGGTTCGGTGATTGGCGCCCTGCCACCTGCTGTAGGTTGGGCAGCCGGGGGAGGCGATATTTTTTCACCCGGCCTTTACCTGCTTATGTTTTTCTTTTTTATCTGGCAGATACCGCACTTTTGGTTGCTGTTGATGCGTTTTGGCCGGGATTACGAGAAGGCTGGCTTCCCCGTTTTGACAAACATCTATTCAGAAGAACAACTTAGACGGATCACTTTTCTCTGGGCATTGGCTACCGCAGTAAGCGCCCTGTTTATCCCTTATTTTCATATTACCACTTCCATTCTGGCCACCTTCATTACTCCTTTGATTTCCATTGTATTTATATTCATTTTTGTTGACCTGATCCGCATGAAAAAGGAATTCAGGTTAAAGAAATATTTCATGGCTATCAATTTTTACCTCCTGGCTGTTTTAATTGTAATGTATTTGGACGTGATCCTCTAAAAATGATTAATTGCTAATACTCAATTAGGTTTATCCAAAAAAACTATCTTTGCGCTTTAAAATAATTAGGATATATGGCACAGAAAAAGAAAGAAAACCCTGATGCAGCATTTCAGATTCCCATATTTACAAATGAAAATAAAGATAGGGTTGAGGAGTTCTACGAAAAATACAGGAAACAAATTACCTATGGCCTTGCCGTTGTGCTGGTTTTGCTGATCGGATTTTTTGGTTATAAGAATATAATCCTGAAGCCCAAGGAAAAAGACGCCCAGGACCTTATCTACATGGCTCAGAATTATTTTGATATCGATTCATTTGAAATAGCCCTTTACGGTAAAAATGACCCTGACCAGACCTTTTACGGTTTCCTCGATATCATTGATGAATTCGGGATGACCAAAACAGGAAACCTGGCTAAGTACTATTCGGGAATTTGCTACATGAAACTGGGTGAATACGAAGAGGCAATTAACTACCTGAAGAAATCAAAAACAAACAGCGATATACTCAGCCCTTTGAGGTTGGGTGCCATTGGCGATGCCTATTCTAACCTGGAAGAATATGAAAAAGCAGTCAGCTATTACCTCAAGGCTGCCAAAGACCGCGATAACAAGTTTACAGCACCTTTGTTTTACATGAAAGCCGGAAAAACACTGGAAGCCATAGAAAAGTATGAACAGGCTTTGGAAGTGTACAAAACTGTTAAGGAAGAATATCCAAAAACACAGGAAGGTTCCAACGTGGATAAATATATTGGCAGGGTAACCGCCCTGTTGCAAAACAGCTGATACTGACCGTGAAAAGCCAACCCGGTGATACCGTTTTGAATATTCCGGATATTCAAAAGGTAAAAGTAGGTATTGTGGTATCGGAATGGAATAAAACCATTACTGAAAAATTGCTTGAAGGTGCACGAACCTATTTTGCTGAAAAGGGAGTCGCAGAGGAAAACATCCTGGTTCATTGGGTTCCCGGTTCTTTTGAACTGCCTTTAGGTGCCAAATGGCTGATGGAATACAAAAATGTGGAAGGGGTTGCCTGTTTAGGTTGTATTATCAAGGGAGAAACACCTCATTTTCATTATATCTCACAGGCTGTTTCTGAAAAGATAGCAAGCCTGTCGCTGGCCACAGGACGGCCGGTAGGTTTTGGTATTATCACTGCCGACAACGGGCAACAGGCTATCGAACGTGCAGGCGGGAAGGGTGGAAACAAAGGCACTGAAGCTCACGATGCGGTT
>CAZVAY010000035.1:0-13837 GCA_964625265.1 uncultured Sphingobacteriales bacterium
GGATTCGGAAAAATCAAAAACAATGTCGGTATCCCTGACTTCAATTTTACTTTTTACAATAAATTCTGTTCCCTTGTGCTTTCCGTCATAAAACACTTTGCTGCTACCCTGATAATCTCCGTTTGGAATAGATCCGATTTCAGCGCGCATCATTTTTTCAGTACTGTTAAACAGTTCCCTTTTATGGGCTTCAAAACATTCGATGCCATATTTGGCAATAAAGCCGGACAGCCTTCTTTCGCCTAATGTACAGGCACCAATTTGCGCTTTGATGTCTTCCTGGACTATATTCAGACGGATATTGGCAAAGATGAGGTTCCAGACATCCTTCCTTAACCTGCCTTTTTCATATATTTTAACTGCCGGAATGCGAAGGGCTTCCTGCCACACTTCGGTAGCGTTGGGATTGTACCCCCCCTGAACGGCACCGCCAATATCTGCCTGGTGGCCCTTTGCTGCTGACCAGCCCATTAGTTTTCCCTCAACAAAGATGGGTTTAAATATGGCCACGTCATTATTCTGGTTGCCCATACTAAAGACATCATTATGAATTATCACATCTCCCGGGGAAATATCTTCGCCATATTGCTGAATGATCACTTTGCAAACAGGGCCAAGGGAAAAACTTAATATCGGTAGGTTTTCAGTCTGTTCCAGCATATTGCCTTCGGCATCATAAAGGCCGGTAACAAAATCCTTGGCTTCACAAAGAATAGGTGAACGGGTGGTTTTGGTTAGAGAAATGGACATTTCATCGGTGATTGACCTGAAGGCCCGCTGGAAAATGGATAGCAATATGGTATCAATTTTAATTTCAGCCATGAACCATGGATTTTTGAATGGATTTTAATGAAAATTCTCTGGGCATAAGATGGTGGTTGAACACCACAAAAGTTCCTCCGGCTATGGTTTTGCAATGGTAGGAAGAGCCCAGGAAAAGGGTTGTATTAACCTGTTCAATGATAGCCGGGCCTTTGATCAGGATATCATTTCCAAGGGTGTTTCCATCAAAAACCGGCATATCGACCATGCGGTTTTCTTCCGGGAGATAAGCCCTCCGGGTACCTTTACGGGCAGCTTCAGCACTAAGGACTTTTTCATTTGCCGAGGCAAGGCCGGACGGTTTGGCCGTCTTACCCATAGCCAGAAGCCTCATGTTGATGATCTCCATGGCTGTACCTTCATCTTTCAGCTCATAACCATATTTCCTGTTGTGTTCGTGGTGAAATGCATGGGCAATATCTTTCAACCTGAATCCAAGTATGTCATCCGGGTGTAATTCCAGGGTTACTTCATGGAACTGTCCCTGATATCGAATATCCAGGGAAGGAATAATCTCTATATCATTTTCAGTAATACCCTCCTGCAACAGTGTTTGAATAGCTTCCTGTTCCATATCATGGTACAGGCCGGTAAATTTGTCTTTGTCGATACCATCAAAGGAAGCCATATAGGACCTTACATAATCGTGCTTGATGTCGCCAAGCAACATACCGGCAGCGCAAAAAACAGAAGCCACTGAAGGTACAATGAACATGGGAATCTCAAGCTCCCGGCATATTTCACCCGCATGAATGGCACCGGCACCTCCTGCACAGATCAGAAGGAATTCCCTTGGGTCGTAGCCCCGTTCAACCGAAACAGCCCTGACCCCCTGCGCCATGTTCATGTTAATGATACGGTACATCCCCATAGCTGTATGCAAGGCATCCAGCCTAAGGGGTTGACCCAGCACTTCGCCTGTTATCTTTTCTGTCAGTTCTTTATCCAGTTTGTATTTGCCTCCGGCAAAATAATCGGGGGCGAGATAGCCGAGCAAAAGGTCGGCATCGGTACAGGCAGGTTGGTCGCCTCCATGGCTGTAGGAAACAGGGCCGGGATTGGAACCTGCACTCTGTGGCCCCATTTTAAGCAGCCCTCCCTGGTCTATCCAGCCAATACTGCCTCCTCCGGCACCAATTGTAACAATATCCAGTGTGGGCAGGGCGATTCTGCGTCTGTCAATCTCCCCCTCCGTGCTGGTAATACATTGTCCGTTTACCACCAGGGAAGTGTCGAAACTGGTTCCTCCCATGTCCATGGTAATGCAGTTATTGAAACCTAACTGACGTGCATAGTAAGCTCCGGCCACAGGCGCGGCAGCAGGCCCTGAAAGACAGGTGACAGCAGCCATTTTACGCGCTATATCCGGTGTAACAACGCCACCATTGGATTGCATGATCAGCAACTTACCTGTGAAGCCAATCTGATGGAGCTTATGCTGAAGCGAATTAAGATAGCGGTCGATAACCACACCAATGTAAGCATTGATACAAGTGGTACTTACCCTTTCATAAAACCTGACTGAAGGTAACACTTCATAGGATCCACAAATGTATAGCCCGGGCAGGGCATCTCTGAGGTAAGAGGTGGCCTTTTCTTCATTTTCTTTATTGACATAGGAATTTAAAAGGCAAACGGCAACTGCTTCAACTTGTTCCTTTTTAATTTGGGTAATGATTGAATCAAGCTCAGCAAAATCTAACAATGTAAGGATGTTTCCATCTGTATCGGTGCGTTCGTCAATACAAAACCTCAGGTATCGGGATACAAGTGGTTTTACGTTTTGGTAATGGTTGTTGTAGCGCTCTTCGCGTATACCCCTGCGCATTTCCAGGGCATCCCGAAAACCCTTTGTGGTAACCAGGGCGGTTTTTGCTCCGCGCATTGTGAGTAAAGCATTGGTTGCTACCGTGGTACCATGGACAATGGTTTCAATTTTATCAATCAGTTCATCAGTTGAGATGTTTTGTTGTTCTGCAATCTCCTCAATACCGGTAATAAACCCGACAGAAGGGTCATCCGGGGTGGAAAGTGTTTTATGCACCAGCGAACCGCCTTCATTGCTGATCAGATAAAAATCGGTAAATGTACCGCCTACATCAACCCCAAGTTTAAAATTACTTCCCGGTACAACCATGATAAATTGGTTCAGAAATTAGTAATATCCTTAAAAAATATTTGCTCCAGTGACAAGAGGAAATGCCGTAATACTTTTTTCTTTTTCAAGTAGATAAGTTCGGTTCAAAATGTAATTGGAAAAAAAGTTAAAAATGGATAAAACAAGCATAATCCCAGTGTTTGCCTTGATTTTTCGAAAGTAAATATAGTAAAATATCGAGATATGTGGATATATAAATATAGAAAATATCTTAAAATCTTTTTGATTATCAGATCAAATATTTAGGGACGAAACTATTTGATAGAGACATTCTGACCTGGTAGGCCAGAATTAATCCGGAAGCACTGAAGCGGATGATGAGGTTCTTTCAGGTTTTTGTCAACCACAGATAATAAATTCAATCATCCAGCAAAAAAACATCTGCATTTTTGTAGCTGCCGATTTTGTGGGTTGTAAACTCAAGGATATAATCTTCCTGATAAACTTTAGGATTAAAAATAACCAGGTATTTGGCGCCAAGTGATTTGTAGTGTTCAATCCTCTCCCTGCCCGAATAGATACCTCCATAATTCGTCCAGCCTTTTTGGTCCATGAGGTACAGGCTGACATTCCAGGAGCCATCGGGCAGGCTGATCACCTTGTCATCACGCTCAATACCATGACTGCGGAGCCATGGAGTGATATCGTTAAAGGCTGAATAATATTTTATATGGTTTTCGTTGGGCCAGCTATGATACCTGAAATGCATGTTTTTGGCAGCGTACCTGATATTGATCATCACAAAAGCCAATACAAGAATTCTGAACAGGGGAGAATAAAAAACCCGGGGTAGTTGTTTTTGAACCCATAAAAACCCGGAAGTAAAAATAAAAACGATCAGGATCAGCAGGTTGATCAGGTAATAATCATGGTATGCCAATACGCGGAAAAACAAAACGAGGTACAAAACCACGCCAACAAACAGCAGCAAGGTAAAAGTAACGAACAGGCGCGGAATTTTCCTGTTGAATACAATAATAAAGATGAAGATGATAGCCGAAATCATCAGGGTTGCCGGCATATGATACTGTTTGTACCAGAATACGGTAACGGCTTCAACAATTTCATTCAGTTGTTGTTTGCCTGCTTCCCAGATGGGCAGGATTCCGATAAGAAAATATCCGGCACCGTGCCGGCTGTTGTAATTTGAGGCAAACAAATACCAGCTTACCAATCCGGCCACAACCAGAATTAGCGGTATTGATTGCCACAGCGCTTTTTTGAACACCTTTACTTTTCCTTCTTTGAAATGCAATATCCCCAGCCATTCCGAAATAAAAATAAACAGGATAACGACAAAGCCAAATTCGGATGTGATTTTTAGCAATCCGGATAACAAATAAATTACACTCATCATGATCAGGTCGCTCCACTTTCCGGAATGATAAAACTGATAAAAATAGTATAGAGCTGTGAGGGATATACCGAATGCGGCTGCATTGGCAATAAAATTATTGCTGTAATAGACCAGCATAGGTGATGAAAAAAGTAAAAAAACCACCATCATCGCCATAAAAGAATCGTGGAATACTTTTTCGAGCATTTTAAAAAGGAAAAACAATCCCTTAAAAACAAGAAGCAAAACAATCAACCTGAAAATCCATTCTTGTTGACCAGTTAATTTCCAAATCTGTGCAACCGCAAAATAGATCACCGGGAATTCACTGATGGTATGTCCTGATGTGCCACCATCCGATTCCTGGCAGTGAATGGCTGGGTCTAAGAACGGAAGGTTGTCCTTGTAATAATTCATGGTGATGGAAAGACAATCGCACTGACGCCAGGCATGCAGTGACTGTGGCCGGAGGGTCAGGACTTCAGGATAATGATACAGGACAGACACAACCATAAGCCCTGCAATAAATATCAGGTTGTATGCCTTTGGCTTAAAGTAAAATGATTTCAGCTTGTCTCCCAATTTTGACATTTAACAGGACTTTGTTCAGGCAAATTTGATAAAAATCCTGAGATTACTATCATTACTTATAACAAAGCCAAACCCTGGAATGTCTGAATGATCACTAATTCTTTGAAAATGATGTCAGGTATATCAATTATTTGCTGAAAGCCGTTGATTAAAATTGCCTAATTTTGCTCAATAGTCTAAAAGAGAATTTTAAATGAAAAAATCGCTGATTGGAAAGGCTTTGATAATTCTGCTTGTTGTATTAATTGAATTTGTTTCAGCACAGGAATTAAAAGTGGGTCAATGGAGATCACATTTTAATTACACGGAAGGGATCAACAGTGTTGAGGCGGGTGACAGAGTCTATTGTGCTACAGACAACGGCCTTTTTTATGTAAACAAAGAGGATAACTCCATTGTAAGGCTTTCAAAAACAGATGGGTTCAGTGAAGTGAATATTAGCAGCATGGGATATGATGAGCAAAATGACGTGCTGATGATCGCCTACTATTCCACCAATATCGATATCGTTCAAAACAATACCATTAGCAATATTCCTGACCTTAGCAGGAAATTTATTATTGGGAAGAAAACGGTCAATGATATTTATTTTTACAACAAAATGGCGTATATCAGCACCAGCTTTGGAATTGTCGTTTATGATGAGGAAAGACAGGAAATAAAGGAAACCTATGAAACAATAGGGGAAGGAGGATCCCTGGCAGAGATTTACAGTGTAACCGTATTGAACGATACGCTTTTTGCTTCAACCGACAAGGGTATCCGATATGCTCCTCTTGATGATGCCCTGAACCTAATGGATTATCACAACTGGTACACTTTCAATCAGGGAAACGCCACTTTTTTGAGAACCCACAACGGTGCGTTTTACAGCTATTTTGAAGGCAATATCTGGAGATATCAGGATGGAAACTGGAATATTTTTATTGATTCCATGTATAATAGCTGCCGATCCATTCAGCACTACAACAATCACCTGGTGATGACCTTTGAAAACCGGGTTATTGCCCTTGACCCAAACAATAATATCATTGAAAAAGAGGAAAAGAATGTTCGATCAGCCATGGTTGACAGTAAAGGGAGTTTCTGGTACACGAAAACGATTTATACCCTGATCAAAGACACGGACGGCAAATTTTACTTTTATATACCCAACGGCCCGGCATCCAAGATCACCTGGTCGATGACAATGGCTAACCAGAAATTGTATGTGGCCGGAGGAGCGCTTACCAGCCAGGGCAACCCGCTTTTCAGCTCCAACGGGATGTATGTTTTTAATGACAATCAGTGGGAGAACAGGAATTACCGGAATACGAAAAACTTTAACAAGGTGGCTGATATTCTCAGAATTGCTGTAGATCCGGTTTCGGGCCATGCATTTATAGGTACTTATGGCTGGGGCCTGGCAGAATATTATGATGGCGATATTCAAGTGATCTATTCCAAAGACAATAGCTCACTGCAGGGGAGTGTCATTGGCGATTCGCAGTACGTTAATATTCGCGGGCTTGCTTTTGATGCAGACAACAATCTTTGGATCAGTAACTTTTCGGCTTTTTATCCGCTTTCAGTAAGAAAGGCCAACGGTAAATGGAAATCCTATGACCTTGGAACTGGAAGTAGCCGTAATGTTGGACAACTGGTAGTTGACCAGGCAGGCCAAAAATGGATTACCCTGCCGAAAGACGGGGGATTGATTGTTTTTGATGAGAATCAGCAGGGTTTAAAATACAGGAAACTTACAACGGCTGAAGGCCAGGGTGCCTTACCGTCTGAATATGTCAGATCCATTGCTGTTGACCTTAATGGCAGGATCTGGATTGGTACCGATGATGGTATTGGTATTTTCTATTCGCCAGAATGGGTTTTTTCAGGCCAGAATTATGATGCTCAAAAAGTCTGGGTTGATAATGGTGATGAGTCAGGCTACCTGTTGTCTGCCATCACTGTAACAGCCATAGCAGTTGATGGAGCTAACAATAAATGGTTGGGTACCCGCAATGGGGTTTATTATGTTTCAGATGACGGAACCGAAATATTCAACCACTTCACCAAAGAAAACAGCCCCCTGCCTGACAATTATATACGTGATATTGCGGTAAATCAACAATCCGGAGAAGTGTTTTTCGGAACCGATGCCGGTATTGTTTCCTACCGTGGTAGTGCTGTTGCCGGTGGCAGTAAACACGGTGATGTTTATGCCTATCCCAATCCTGTCAGGCCCGGATATACCGGGAACATAGCCATCCGCGGGCTGGTAAGGGATGCAAATGTCATTATCACAGACTTGCCCGGAAATATGGTTTTTGAAACTACCGCAGAAGGGGGCCAGGCCAATTGGGATGGGAAAAATTTTGACGGTGAAGATGTGAAATCCGGAGTTTACCTGATCTTTAGTTCCAATGAAGACGGTACTGAAACCTTTGTAACAAAAATTCTTATCGTCAGGTAATGCTTGTATCCACAGAGGGAATAGTGATACGCAATACCCGGTATTCCGAATCAAGCGCCATTGTAAAGATCTATACCCTCAGCCACGGCATGCTTTCCTTTATTATCCCAGGTGTTTATTCAGCAAAAGGACGGATAAAACCTTCTTTGATCCAGTCGTTGCAGTTGCTGGAACTCACCTTTTATTTCCGGGAAAACCGGAACCTGAATAAGGTCAAAGAAATGGTGCCGGTACGGGGCATGCCAACCCTGCATTTTGACCTGAAGAAATCTGCCCTTGCCATGGTTGTTTCCGAACTGGTCAACAAAACAATCAGGGAAGAGGAAAAAAATGAGGAACTTTATGGGTTTCTGAAAAAAGCCATTTTAATACTTGAAAACCATCAGGGCATGATCCTTAATTTTTTGGTCGTTTTTATGATTCAGTTAGCCCGGTATCTTGGCTTTTTTCCGGTAAACAACTGGTCTGATAAAGCCCCTTATTTTGATAAAATTGACGGCTTGTTTAAAAACCATTATTCCAATCCTGAAAACTGCCTGGATGCCACAGAAAGCAAGTGCCTTGGCTCGGTTCTTGATTTGCCCCTCGACCGTTTTGACCGAGTAGTCCTGGATAGAAACAGCCGCCAACAACTGATCAGAAATATGCTTTCATATTACCGCATTCAATTGGATAGTTTTGATGAATTAGTTTCATACAATGTGCTTGAAAAAACCTTTGCGTAAGTTGTTATGATGAAGAAACATCTCTTTCTAATATTTGCCCTGGTTCCCATGCTTTTACAAGCTCAGCAAGTGCGGGTTATTAATAGTTTGTCTCTTCAGGCTATTGAAAATGTTTCTGTTCATTCCAAACTTACACATAAAACCTACCTGACAGATTTTGAAGGTGACGTTAAGAAAGTTATATTCAGCAAGCGGGACACCCTGTTTTTTTCTCATCCTTTTTACCGTCCCTTGAAGGTTGCCGTTGCTGACCTCGCATATGTTAATTACACAGTACGCATGCGCGAGCGTTCAATCATGCTTGATGAAGTGGTGGTTTCGGTAAGTAAATGGGAACAACTTAAAAAAGAAGTTCCCAACAAGGTTATTTCGATGAATAAACAGGAGGTTCAATTCTCCAATCCACAAACTTCGGCAGACCTGCTATCATCGACAGGGCAGGTTTTTGTTCAAAAAAGCCAGATGGGAGGTGGCAGTCCAATGTTAAGAGGATTTGCAGCCAATGCAGTACTTATTGTTGTGGATGGGGTACGGATGAACAACGCAATTTACCGCAGTGGTAATTTGCAAAATGTCATTTCGTTGGATCCTGCTATCCTGGAGAAAACTGAGGTTATTTTTGGGCCGGGATCTGTTATTTATGGCAGTGATGCGCTGGGTGGTGTAATGAATTTTTCGACTAAAAAACCGGAATTAAGTAACTCTGATAGAACTAATGTGAAGGCAAATGCCCTTACCCGTTATGCTACGGCCAACCTGGAAAACACAGCACATTTTGATATTAATGTGGGTTTTAAAAAGTTTGCTTCGCTATCCAGTTTTACCTACAGCCATTTTTCAGACCTTAAAACCGGCTCGGTAAGATCATCAGGTTTCCCTGACTGGGGCAAACGACCTGAATATGTCAGGGTATTAGCTGCCGGGGACAGCATTGTCTCCAACTCCGATCCTGACAGACAGGTTTATTCGGGCTATGGCCAGCAATTCCTGCTTCAGAAATTTATCTTTAAACCCGGTAAAAATTTTGAAACCGGATACAACTTTCAATACGCCACCACGACCGATATTCCCCGCTACGACAGGCTGGTTCAATACGCTGGTGATAAATTAAAATATGCCGAATGGTATTATGGGCCTCAAAAGTGGCAGATGCATCAGTTGTACGCCAACTATTCAAAGAAATCCCTGATCCACGATGAAGTAAAATTTATTTTTGCCTGGCAGAATTATCAGGAAAGCAGGCACAGCAGAAAACTGAACAACCCTATTAAGGTCAACAGGTTTGAAAATGTTAATGTTGCATCTGTCAATTTGGATTTTGAAAAGGACCTGTCAGAAAAAACAAATCTTTTCTATGGGATGGAGAGTGTTTATAACCACGTTACATCAACAGCCAACAGTGAATATGCCTACACTGGGGCAACAGGGCCGGCCTCAACCCGCTATCCTGACGGAGGATCAAATTACAGAAGTTCTGCCATCTATATAAATGTAAAAAACAACCGGAACAGGCATTTTACATTTTTAGCCGGTGCCCGCTACAATTTGTTTTATATTCAATCAAAATTTATTGATACAACCTATTACAATTTTCCGTTTACCGAGATTGAAATGATGCCCAATGCCCTTAATGGGGGCATCAGCATGGTGTACAGGCCCGACAAAACCTGGCAGTTAAATTATAACCTTTCCTCCGGGTTCAGGGCTCCTAATATCGATGACCTGGCAAAAATATTTGATTCGGAACCAGGTGTTATCATTGTTCCCAATGAGGATTTGAAACCCGAATACACTTACAACGCTGACTTTAGCGTAATCAAAAAAGTAAGTGATAAGTTCAGGGGAGAAATAACCCTGTTTTATACGCATTTGAATAATGCCATGGTTAGGCGGGATTTTACTTTCAGTGGCCGGGATTCTATCTTCTATGACGGAGAGCTAAGCAAAGTGGAAGCATTGGTTAATGCCGGAGAAGCATTTATTGCCGGTGGTAGTTTTAACGTGTTGGTAGATCTGGGTGAAAATATGTACATCACATCCAGCCTGACCTATTCTTACGGGATGGACCAGACAGAAAATATACCGTTACGGCACGTACCTCCTTTGTTTGGGAATACAAGCCTGGTGTATAAATCCAACAGTTTCAGGGTAGACATTTATTCAAATTACAGTGGCAGGAAAGATTTTAATGACATGGCTCCCTCCGAACAAAGTAAATCATATTTATATGCCCCTGATGGCTCTTCACCTGCCTGGTATACCCTGAATATAAAATCTTCTTACCAGGTAAATCAACAGATACAGATCAACCTGGGTGTCGAAAACATACTTGATCATCACTACAGGACTTACTCATCGGGTATAAGCGCACCGGGAAGAAATATTTATTTCGCTCTCAGGGCTTCTATATAATTATTGGCAGGGGTTAATCACAATTTGTGATCTTGATTGTGGTATTTTAAACCATCATGATAAAAAGAAATAATACCCTCTTTTTTATTTTGATAAATATTTTGTAAATTTAACAACCGTAAATTGTGCATATTGAAGCAAAATTGAATAAAATTGAGAAAAATTTGTACAATTGGATGCTGGAATAACAGCTCCATGCAAAGAAAAAAAATATGGTAGAGGCAATCAATAAACTTGCATTTATAAAAGAAATTTCCATCTTTTCAGATACATCTGAAATTGTGCTGAAAGAAATAGCTTCCCAATGTGAACTGATGCTTGTTGCCAGTTCCGAAACCATTTTCCGTAAAGGCGATGAACCCGATGGTGTTTATTTTATTTACTCGGGAGAAGTTAAGATACATGACGGTGATTATGTTTTTGCTACTTTTCAGCCCCTGGATTTTTTTGGGGAGTACTCCCTGATCGATTCTGATGTCAGGTCGGCCAGTGTTACTGCTGTCAGTGATACTGTCCTGCTTAAACTGGAGCATCAAAACCTTCACAGGTTTTTGTATTCTAATGAAAAAATCACAAAAGGCCTATTGATCTCACTGATCAAGCGTTTGAGGGAGAATAATGAACTTGAAGAGAAACTGGCAGCCAGGAACCAGAAGATTCAGAACCAGGCCAAAAAGCTAAAGGCACAACAGGATGAACTCAAGGAACTGAATGCCATGAAAGATAAGTTCATTGCTGTTATGGCCCACGACCTTCGTAACCCTCTTTCAACAATCCTGGGTTTGGTGGATATCCTTGAAGAGAATATTAAATCAGTACCGGAGGAAAAAATTATTGGCTATTTAAAGCAGGTCAAAAATTACTCACTTTCTACGCTTGAATTATTGAGTGACCTGTTGCAGTGGGCCAAGTCACAATCGGGTTTGTTGAATATTTTTACCAGCAATATTGATTTAACGAAAGTTATAAGGGAAAATATCCGGTTGTTTGAGCCCCAGGCCAAAGCCAGGAATATTAGCATTGATTACAAGGCGGGCCCACCCTTGTATGTTGATGCCAATGGCAATATGATCTCTACAGTTCTTAGAAATTTGCTTTTAAATGCGGTTAAATTCACTCCCGAAGGTGGAAGCGTAAAAGTAAGTGTAAAATCCTTAAAAAACTCCCTGAAAATAACTGTTGCCGATACAGGTCCTGGTATCAACAAAGCCGATCAGCAAAAGTTGTTTAAAATAGAAGAGGATGTAAGTAAAATTGGCGCAGCCTCTAAGCAAACCCTTCCATATAAAGGCTCAGGACTGGGATTAATATTATGCAAGGAATTTATTAGTCGACATAAAGGAAAGATCTGGATTGAAAGTGATGTAGCGAAAGGATGTAAAGTGCATTTCACTCTTCCCTTGCAAAAATAAGACTCATGGCCACTAAAGTTTTAATCGTCTTTTCCTGGAACGATTTTGTAAGCAGGAACAGATATGATATTATGCTTGAAAGTCCGCTATTGAAAGGGTTTGAAATATTTGAATGTTTTGCTGTAGGTTCACCGCACGTTAAAACGACTGCGAAAAAATTATTCGCACATTTAAAAGGGCAAGTTGCGAAAAAGAAACCCGAAATCGTGTTGCTTAATGCTGGTGTTGCCTTTATGGAAAACCCTTATGTGTTTATTGAAGCTTTTCAGATGTTGAAGAAAGCATATCCGAAATTGAGGTTTGGAATTGAAAGGCAATCAAGCCTGGTACATTTTTACAGTGGGCTCGGATTGTTCGAAGAATCGGATGATATGACAGCGATAGTGGAGTTGTTTTTCTACACTGTTTTCAACAGGAAAGTATAATTTGCCTCTTTTGTAAAACAGAAAAAAACACCCTGAAAAGTTTTTACTAAACAGGGTGTTATTCCGAATCGTATTAGGTTATTGTTATCCGTGAATAATGTTTGCCTGGGCAGCTGCCAATCGGGCAATAGGAACCCGGAATGGAGAACAACTTACATACTGCAATCCAACCCTGTGGCAGAAATCAATGGAACTGGGCTCACCACCGTGTTCGCCACAAATACCGAGTTTGATATCAGGCCTTATCTGTTTGCCTTTTTTACAGGCCATTTCAACCAGTTGGCCAACACCAGTCTGGTCAAGTTTCTGGAAAGGATCATTTTCCAGGATACCTTTTTTGATATAAACAGGAAGGAATTTGCCGGCATCGTCCCTGGAATAGCCAAAGGTCATCTGGGTCAGGTCGTTGGTTCCAAAACTAAAGAATTCGGCACTTTGGGCAATTTCATCTGCGGTAAGTGCTGCACGAGGTATTTCTATCATGGTACCCACGAGATAATCCATTTTATCACCTCTTTCTTCAAATACTTTATTAATGGTATCACGAACGATTTGTTCCTGCATTTTCATTTCTTTCAGGGTACCGGTGAGAGGAACCATTATTTCCGGCTTGGCCACAACACCCTTTTGTTTCAGGTTCAGTGCAGCTTCGATAATAGCACGGGCCTGCATTTCGGTTATTTCAGGATAGGTATTTCCGAGCCGACATCCACGGTGGCCCAGCATAGGGTTAACTTCAGCCAGTTCTTCCACTTTAGCCTGGATGCTTTCAAGGGAAACGCCCATTTCCTGGGCCATTTCTTTTTGGTTCTCTTCTTCGTGCGGTACAAACTCATGAAGAGGTGGGTCAAGCAACCTAACCGTAACAGGCAGGTCGTGCATAGCTTCAAAAATACCTTCAAAGTCTGCCCGTTGTATGGTGAGTAGTTTTTCAAGTGCTTTTCTTCTGCCTGCTTCGTCTGCAGCAAGGATCATTTCGCGCATAGCAATAATCCGCTCACCTTCAAAAAACATGTGTTCGGTCCGGCAAAGGCCAATCCCCCTGGCGCCAAAGTTTCTTGCAACAGTGGAGTCGTGAGGAGTATCGGCATTTGTTCGGACGTAAAGCCTGGAATGCTTATCAGCCAGATCCATCAATTGGCCAAAATCACCGCTTAGGTCTGGGCTTTTGGTTTCAATTTTACCTTCATATACTTCACCTGTTGTACCATTCAAAGAAATCCAGTCACCTTCAATAAATGTTTTACCATTCATTTCAATCGTCCTGGCTTTGTAATCGATTTTTACTGCTCCGGCACCGGAAACGCAACATTTGCCCATACCTCTTGCCACCACAGCAGCGTGGGATGTCATTCCTCCCCGTGCTGTAAGAATTCCCTGGGCGGCATTCATTCCTCTCAGGTCTTCGGGTGATGTTTCAATCCTGACAAGGATATTTTTTTTCTTATTGGCAGCCCATTCTTCTGCATCATCGGCAAAGAATACAATCTGTCCGGTAGCAGCA
>CAZVAY010000036.1:0-13614 GCA_964625265.1 uncultured Sphingobacteriales bacterium
TACGACAGATCCTGCGCTATCTGGGCGTCTCCTCGGGCGACATGGAGAAGGGGGCTATGCGCTTTGAAGCCAACATTTCCCTGCGTCCTAAGGGGTCCACCGGGGACGGCAACGCGCCGGACATGAGACACACACGCTGATACTGCTACTCGGCCTAGACAACCGTTATCTGTCATTATATCAACCTCTACTGTAGGGTTCCCGCGGGAATCCAGAATTTGTCTTGGAATAATTTCACTGATTGTACTCATAGCCTTTTGATTTAAAAATTAACACTAAGGTGATTATCGGTTAACGAAGTTAAGAGTTTTAATTTAATATTCCATTAAGATGTCTTTGAAATTATTTGTTTAATCGTTTTGTTTTTATCTTTGTGAGAATAAATCAGTTTAATGAAGAATAATATTAAGCAATTAGAAATTAGGAATTTTAAATCAATCAGGGAAATTGATCTTGCTTGTAACAGGGTTAATTTGATAATTGGTGAACCTAATGTTGGAAAGTCAAATATACTTGAGGCCATTTCTTTATACTCTTCACAGTATTCTAAAAATGATAGCAAAGCACTATCTGAATTTGTCAGGTATGAGAAAATAAAGGATTTGTTTTATGACCAGGACTTAAACTTAAATATACAGGTCAACTCAAATCCGGGATTTAACGATACAAATCATCCATTAATACCCTGTAAGAGAAAGCTATATTTTATAATTCAAAGTAAGTCATGAAAGAATACACTGCCCGGGTTAAAGCTGAGTTTATAAAAAATGCCAACCCTGAATATGCCAGATTCCAAAAGGCTTATTTGCGGAATCAATTTGAATTTTTAGGACTGAAATCACCGCTAAAAAAAGAGGTTAGCCGTCAGTTTTTGACAAAATCACAAATTCCGGTTAAAGGAGATCTTTTAGATTCCGTAAAAACATTTTGGAATATGCCCGAAAGGGAATTTCAACACTTCGGGATGGAATTGTGTAGCAAATATTATAAGCAGATGGAAGTGACAGATGCGGATATTTTCGAATATATGATCACACATAAATCGTGGTGGGACACTGTGGATTATATTGCTGCCAATCTGGTTGGAACTTATTTTAAAACTTTTCCGGGTAGAATAAATGGCCAGGTAGAAGACTGGATGAATTCAAGTAATATCTGGCTTCAGCGAACATGCCTGATATTTCAGCTTAAATATAAAAATGAGGTTGATTTTGAATTAATGACCGATTGCATCAACCGCCTGCTTGGATCAAAAGAATTTTTCATTAACAAGGCCATTGGCTGGGCACTCAGGCAATATAGTAAATTTTCACCGGACGATGTCAGGGGATTTGTGGCCAAAACCGATTTGCATCCTGTCAGTAAAAGGGAGGCAGTAAAGTATATATAGCGTTATTATCTTATTGGGCAATATGAAAAAAGTTTATTTCCCAGGGTTGAATTCCCTACGATTTTATGCTGCTCTGCTTGTTGTTTTGTACCACATCAACAACACCCTTGCCAGGCACCATATTATTGGCTCTAACAATTTTGCTCTATTCAACAGGGCAGATGAAGCGGTTTCTTTTTTCTTTTGCCTTAGTGGTTTTCTAATTACCTTTTTACTATTGAACGAGCAACATTACTCTGGTAAAATTTCTGTCAGAAAATTCTATCTGAGACGTATACTGAGAATCTGGCCATTGTATTTTCTTGTAATCACGGTAGGTATGTTATTTTATAACCTGGTTTTGCCCTTTTTGCAAATAGACTTTAATATCACCTACCGGCCTTTGCAGGGTGTGTTGTTGTATTTGTTTTTTCTTCCGCATTATATGTCAAGTTTCCATGATGTGGGTATGATCCTCGGTCCAACATGGTCTATAGGAGTGGAGGAGCAGTTTTACCTGCTTTGGGCACCCTTATTCTTACTGATGTCAGGAAAAATTCTCAAACCGGTCATAGGAATTATGATCCTTAATCTGGCTATTATTGTTGTTTTTTCGTACAACCCATTTCACTGGAGCAACAAGGCTGTCTATTTCGTTTATACTTTCCGTTTTCATTATATGGCAGCCGGGGCCCTTATGGCTATCCTGTTGTTTAGATTCAAGGATCAATTATTAGAATATTTAATATTCACGAGCAAATTTATCCAGTTAACATTATTCGCAGCTTTACTGTATTATTTTGTTTTTTATAATCATTTCCTGCGTTCTTACGTACACTGGATCTTTGAAGAGGTTGTTATGATGGCTCTTTTTTCGTGGTTGATCGTAAATATTGCTGCTAATCCCAACAATGTTCTCAAAATATCCAATCGCCTGACTGAATATCTGGGCAAAATATCATACGGGATATACCTGTACCATTGTATTGTTATTACCCTGGTGGTATATGTTTTTCAAAAACTAAACCTGACAGGTAGTCCGAACCTGGGAGTTATCGTATTTTATGCACTGGTGTTCCTTTTAACATTTGTTGTATCTGCTTTGTCTTATACTTATTTCGAAAGCAAATTTTTATTGTTGAAAAAGAAGTTCCGGCAGGCCAGTTCTTAAAATGATTGGTTTAATCCTTCTTGCTCAGTTTTTTCCTGGCACCATAGGCCAATCCAAGCCCGAGTAAAACGAGGTAGCCACTGCCAACAGGTGAAGTCAGCGGGGGTGGAAGTGGCCCTCCGTTAGGATTAACAATTGTTTGTGTGCCGTCCGGTTTTTCTATTTTTTTAGTCTTATGCGGGTAACCTACAGGATGACTTTGTTCGGGTGTTTTGGCGGGTTGGGCCGTCAGGTAGTTGATGGTCAGGACTACCATTATCGGGATCATCCATATTTTTCGCAACAATCGTTTCATATTCGCTGCCAAAATACAAAAAAGAAGATTTATTCCGGGGGAAGTTTGTCCCGTTCAATTGAAACAGAAAATCCTTCAGTAGCTGCAAAGGTTTCAGGGAAAACCGACCTGGCTTCTTCCAGAACTTCGGCAACATCAGGATAACGTGTTGAAAAATGTCCGATTACCAATTTTGACACTCCTGCTTTTTTTGCCAGTTGCGCTGCCTGTCTTGCAGAGGTATGGCCGGTGACATCGGTCAGGCTGCTGTGCCGGGAAACAAATGTGGCTTCGTGGTAAAGGAGGTTGACACCCGATAGTTTTTCTGCCAGTTTTATGTCCGAAACAGTATCGGTAATATAGGCATATTTCCTGGGTGGATGAGGGGCAAGTGTATAATCTTCGGCCCTGAAAACTGTGCCCTGTTTATCAGTGAAATTATTGCCTTCAAGAAAATACCTGTATGCCCCTACTGGTATATTTTTTCCTTCGATGGCTGCTTTGTTAATCCTGAATTTGCTGATCTTTTCAGTAAATATAAAAGCATGGGTTGGAATCCTGTGGTCCACCGTGAATGTACTTAGCTGTATGGAATTATTCTCGAATAAGATGCCATTGAAATTGTCCGGTATTTCATGAAACATCAATGGAAACCTGAGTTTTACATTACCTGCTTCCATTTGGGTGTTAAGAACTGTTTGTAACGCAGGTGGGCCATATAGGTTGAGTTTTTCCTGCCTGTGGTTGAGGTTCATAGAATTAAGCAGGTTGAAAAGGCCTCCATAATGGTCGGCATGTAGATGGCTGATTAAAATTGTACCTATTTTCTGATAACTGAGATGCAACCTGACAAGTTGTTGTTGGGTACCTTCGCCACAATCAATAAGGATACAATTGTTGAGGAAATTCAGATACTGCGCACTCTGATTAATACGAACACGGGAGGGGCTGCCTGAACCGGAAAAAAGAATGGTTAGCCTGATATCCATGATGCAAATATTGCGAAAAATCAGTTAGCATTCAAATGATTCTCTCTTTGTTGTTGCTAACGGAATTTGCCCGTCACTGTGACATTAACTTTCAACATATTAATACCTTATACTAATCTTAAATTTATACCTTTGCATTTTTGAAAAAACCTAATTTTTATTTCGTGAAAAAAATAAAATCAGCCCTGGTAAGTGTTTACAACAAGGATGGGTTGTTGCCTATTCTTGAAGAATTGAACAGGCTTGGTATTCAGATTTATACAACCGGAGGTACTCACAAATTCATAAATAGTCGTGGTTTTGATGCCATAAAAGTGGAAGAAATAACTTCATTCCCTTCTATTTTTGGAGGCCGTGTTAAAACCCTTCACCCTAAGATTTTCGGAGGAATACTCTTCAGGAGGGAGGAGGAAAATGACATTACCGATGCCCAGAAATACAAAATTCCGGCTATCGACCTTGTCATTGTTGACCTCTATCCTTTTATTGATACCGTTTCCAAAGGTGCATCAGAAAAAGAAGTGATTGAAAAGATTGACATTGGTGGTATTTCACTTATCCGTGCTGCAGCCAAGAATTTTAATGATGTTCTTGTCATCCCTTCCAAGGATCAGTATTCATTTATTTTGGATATCCTGACAAATAAAGATGGTGAAACCGACCTGATGGAACGCAAGCTAATGGCATCACTGGCATTTAATATTACCTCTGAATATGATCAGGCTATCTTTGAATATTTTTCAAATGGGGGAAAAGAAACATTAAAATACCGATACGGACAACAAAACAAACTCAGGTACGGTGAAAACCCTCATCAACAGGGATTTTATTATGGTGATCTGGAAAAGGCATTTACCCAGCTACATGGAAAGCAGATATCGTATAATAACTTACTGGATATTGACTCCGCTTTCAGGTTGATAGGGGAATTTGATAAAAATACTTTTGCGATATTTAAGCACCTGAACCCATGTGGACTGGCTACCAGGGGCAACCTGAGAGATGCCTGGGATGATGCCCTTGCCGGTGACCCGGTCTCTGCATTTGGCGGTATCATTATTACCAGGGGTGTGATCCATAAAGATGTAGCTGAAAAAATTGATAAGTTGTTTTTTGAAATTATAATTTCTTCTGGATATTCCGCTTCTTCACTGGATATTTTGAAAAGGCGGAAAAACCGGATCATTTTGCAAATGAATGAAGAATCGCTTCCCCTGGAGGATATTCGTACAGCTTTGTTTGGGACATTGGTACAGGAAAGGGACATTAAAACTGAAACAAAAGCCGACCTGAAACCAGCTACTAAGCGTGAGCCGACACCCGAGGAAATTGAAGACCTTCTTTTTGCCAATAAGGTGGTAAAGCATGTTAAGTCAAATGCCATTGTCCTGGTTAAAAACAAGCAGCTAATAGGTGCTGGTATGGGGCAGCCCAACCGGGTTGATGCACTCAAACAGGCTATTGAAAAAGCCGGGAACTTCGGCTTTGATACAAAAGGTGCTGTTATGGCATCCGATGCATTTTTCCCATTTGCTGACACGGTGGAAATTGCCGATAAGGCAGGAATAAAAGCAGTTATTCAGCCGGGCGGGTCAATCAGGGATAAAGATTCGGTTGACTATTGCAATGCCCATGATATGGCGATGGTATTCACCGGTTACAGACATTTTAAACATTAAAAGGATATGGCAATATTGAACCTATTTGTTCAGGATCTGGCTATTGACCTGGGCACAGCCAATACAATCATTATTTACAACGATGAAATTGCCGTGGAGGAGCCTAGCATTATTGCTATGGACAACCAGACAAAAAAAGTCATTGCCCTGGGAACACAAGCTATGATGATGCATGGCAAAACCCACGAAAATGTAAAGACTATACGCCCATTGAAAGATGGTGTAATTGCTGATTTTAATGCAGCCGAGCAGATGCTACGCGGAATGATTGAAATGGTGAAAAGAAAAAAGACCATCTTTTCGCCCCATTTGCGAATGGTAATCTGTATCCCTTCGGGAATTACGGAAGTTGAAAAGCGGGCTGTAAAAGATTCAGCTGAAAAAGCAGGCTGCAAGGAGGTTAAACTGATCCACGAACCTATGGCTGCTGCTATCGGGATTGGTATTGACGTTGAAGAGCCGATAGGAAATATGATCATTGATATCGGAGGTGGCACTACAGAAATTGCTGTTATTGCCCTGGGTGGTATTGTTTGTGACCAGTCAATCCGTATTGCCGGGGACGAATTCAATAGCGATATTGTTGAATATCTCAGGCGCGAACATAATGTATTGATTGGGGAACGGTCAGCGGAAAGGATTAAGATCGAGGTGGGTTCTGCGCTGGTAGAACTGGATAACCCACCGGAGGAATTTCATGTCAATGGACGTGACCTGATGACAGGCATTCCCAAACAGGTCGCTATCAACTATTCTGAAATTGCACAGACGCTCGATAAATCAATATCCAAGATTGAGGAAGCTATTTTAAAAGTACTGGAAATGACCCCGCCCGAACTTGCAGGTGATATCTACCAGACTGGACTTTACCTGACAGGTGGAGGTGCGTTGCTCAGGGGATTTGCCAAGCGGATATCAGAAAAAAATAAACTGCCGGTGCACGTTGCTGAAGATCCGTTGAGGGCTGTAGCAAGGGGGACGGGTATTGCGTTAAAGAATATTAATAAATTCAAATTCCTTATTTCATAACTCTTAATTAAGAAGTGTTGTACGGCAGGGACTAAATAATGATCAGGTTATTCCAGTTTATAAAGAGATTCCGGTTATTTTTTACCTTTTTCATCCTTGAACTGATCAGTTTTTATTTTCTTTTTCAAAACAATATTTACCATCACTCATTCCTGTTTAATACCGGTCTTGAAATTTCAGGTACTATTCACAGGTCATGGTCAGGAACGGAGAAATATTTCAGTCTTGCAAAAACCAATGACAGCCTGGCCGCAGAAAATGCCATATTACGGAAACGTCTTAGTGCAATTGAAAACCGTTTTACGGGGAACTTACTTCCTGATACAAACCTCAACTTCGGATTTACATACCAACCCGGACATGTTATAAATAACTCTTTCAGGCTGAAGAAAAATTATATCACTGTGGATGTTGGAAAAAGAAGCCATATTGAAGAAATGATGGGTGTTATTTCCTATGAGGGTATTGTGGGGATAGTAGCCGGAGTTTCACAGAATTTTTGCCGTGTTTTATCTGTGCTAAATACAGATTTTCATGTCAACGCCAAAATTAAAGAGGTGGGTGAGGTAGGCTCGGTAACCTGGGATGGGAAAAGCTTTGCCCATGTAGTCCTTAACGATATCCCCAGGCATGTCAGAATAGAGAAAGGCCAGCATGTACTTGTAGGGCCATATTCGAAAATATTTCCAGAAAATTACCCTATCGGTACCATTGAAAGTTTCACTGTTTCAGAAGGAGAATCATTTTATCATATTGTTGTTAGTCTGAGCGCTAATATTAAGAATATTAACCATGTTTACCTGACCAGGAATATGTTACTTGATGAACAAAATAAACTGGAAAATAACCTGACGGATGAATAATACATTAAGAAACATACTGCATATTATCATTCTGATCTCTATCCAGGTGTTCTTGCTGAATAATATAAATCTCAATAACTGGGTAAATCCCTTTATTTGTACATATATCCTTTTCCTTTTCCCTTACCAGTTTTCAAGGATGGGGATGCTATTTATCGCTTTTGGGACAGGGGTAGTGATTGATCTGTTTTCGTCTTCCTATGGGTTGAATACCATTGCATTGACAGCAGTTGGCTTTATCAGGCCATTTCTATTGGGCGCATTGGTGCCGGATATGAAAAGTGATGAGCCCACAGCACCCCATATCCTACAGATCGGTGTCCGGAGGTTCCTCTCTTTTCTCTTTTTAATTGTTTTAATTCATCAGTTTGTCCTGTATTTTGCCGAGTCTTTTACCTTGTCAGGGTTCTTTTACACCCTGTTGAAAATTACTTTAGGTACGGTTTCATCCGCATTGATTATTTTTGTTTACGAACTGATTTTCTTTTTCAGAAGGTAAGAAGATGCGGAGTCAATGAATATATACCAGAACAGGCATAGAGTTATTATTTTCATTACAATAACAGTGTTCCTGGTATTTATTGCGAGGTTGTTTTATCTCCAGGTTATAAACCGTGAATACAAGCAGTTTGCTGAAGAAAATGTACTTCAAAAAAGAACGGTATATCCCCCTCGTGGCTTGATCCTCGATCGGGAAGGAAGGATTATTGTTTCCAATAGGCCTGCTTATGACCTTATGGTCATTCCATCGAAAGTGAAGATTTCCGATACCACTGCTTTTTGCCGGATACTTCGGATCACCAGGGATGAATTGATTGAAAAATATTCCGTTGCAAAACGTTATTCAGCATACAAACCATCAATATTCCTGAAGAATATCTCACTGGAAACCTATGGAATATTTCAGGAGAGGATGTATGAATTCAAGGGTTTTTTTGTTCAGCAGCGTACGGTCAGAAGCTATCCTTATTCAACTGCTTCACATGTAATAGGCTACATTGGTGAAGTAAGTGAAAAACAGGTTGATCAATCAGAGGGAAAATATCATGTCGGGGATTATATTGGTATCAGTGGGCTTGAAAAAACCTATGAAAATACATTGAAAGGTGTCAATGGTGAAGAGTATTTGCTTGTCAATGTATTTAATGTTGAACAAGGCAAGTACCTGAACGGGGAGCAGGATAAAAGCCCCATTGCTGGTAAACACCTGCTTACAGCCATGGATATTGAGCTTCAGAAATTCGTTGATTCCCTGTTTGTTAACAAATTGGGAAGCCTGGTCGCTATTGACCCGGAAACGGGAGGTGTGTTAGCCATGGTGAGCAGCCCTGGTTTCGATCCGGCTTTGTTGAATTCGCGTCAACGCTCCAGGTATTATGGGCAGTTGATTACCGATCCTTCCAAACCACTTTTCAACAGGTCTATCCAGGCCATGTACCCTCCGGGATCGACATTCAAAGTTGCCATGGCATTGGCCGGTTTGCAGGAACATGTCATCACCCCTTCCACGACCTATCATATCAATGGAGGCTATTTCCTGCCCGGGTTGAGGATAGGAGACCATGTTCATGGGCCGGTTAATTTACATACGTCTATTGTAAAGTCTTCCAATGCCTATTATTGCTATGTTTTCAGGGGGATGATCGACAATCCCAAATTTGATAATATTTATGACGGTTACAACACCTGGCGGAATTATATGCTTGATTACGGTTATGGTAAAAAATTAAATATTGACCTGGATAATGAGGTGAAAGGAATTCTGCCTGAGGCCTCCAGGTTTGACAGAGCTTATGGTAAAAACCGTTGGAAGTCACCCAATATATTATCACTTGCAATCGGACAGGCAGAGATCAGCCTGACACCACTGCAACTGGCAAATTTCGTTGCAATGGTGGCCAACAGAGGATATTATTATACACCCCACCTTGTACAGGCTTATGAAGATGTGGATGGTAATGTGGAATGGCTCAGTTACGACAAAAAAGTCCTGCCATTAGATTCTCATAGCTTTACCCTGGTGATTGATGCAATGGAAGATGTCTTACAGGTTGGCACTGCTATCAGGTATGGCCCTCATTTTAAACAATTCCGCGTTTGCGGCAAGACCGGCACATCCCAGAATCCACATGGAGAAGATCACTCGGTTTTTATAGCTTTTGCTCCCAGGTACAATCCAAAAATAGCCGTTGCCGCTGTTGTGGAAAATGCAGGTCAGGGGGCACACTGGGCGGCACCTATTTGTATGCTTGCTATCGAAAAATATTTGTCAGGCAAAATCGGTACAAGCAACTTTTATATTAAGGAGATAATGCTAAACGGAGATTTTGTTCATGATAAATCAGATACTTCCCGGGTAAATAGTCCCCAAACTGAATGATGGAAACAGGAAAAGGCCTAAGAAATATTGACCCCATTATTTTAATGATCTGCATCCTCCTGATCGGAACAGGTTTAATGAATATTTTTTCTTCTGAATATAGCGGACAGCAAGTTCAGATGTTTGACCTGTCAACCAATTTCTGGAAGCAGATGCTATGGGTAGGCGTGTCGATGTTGTTGTTCTTCATTATTTTCCTGATAGATGCCAGGTTTTATATGAACATAAGTTGGGGTTTATACATTGGAGCTGTTGGTTTATTAATGCTGACCCTGGTGTTGGGGAAGGAAATTGCAGGCTCTAAAAGCTGGATCAGCCTGGGTTTTTTCAACCTTCAGACATCGGAATTTGCCAAATTTGCAACAGCTTTGGCTTTGGCAAAATTCTTTGACCGCCAAAATGTTGATCTCCGAAACATCAGGCATACTATTTTTGCCTTTGCTATCATCGGGTTTCCCATGATCCTGATTATTTTACAAAACGATTTCGGTTCTGCCCTTGTTTTTGTTGCTTTTATCCTGGTATTATTCCGGCAGGGACTTTCTCCTTTATTTCTTGTCATTCCGTTTATTGGTGCTATTTTGTTCCTGGCAGCATTGCTGGTCAATATTTACTGGCTGTTAGCTGTTCTTGTTGTTATTGGAATTATTGTGATACTACAGGCATCAGCAAAATCCAGAGCCATTTTCCTGGTAATTATGAGTATTGGCCTGTCAGTAGGAATTATTTTTTCGGTTGATTACGTGTTCAATAATGTCCTGCAACCCCACCAACAATCAAGGATCAATGTGCTATTAGGTAAGGAGATTGACCTCAGGGGAGCCGGATACAATGTACATCAGTCTCTGATTGCTATTGGTTCGGGGGGAACCACAGGGAAAGGCTACCTGAAGGGCACCCAGACAAAATTTGACTTTATTCCGGAACAAAGTACCGATTTTATATTTTGCACCGTGGCAGAAGAATGGGGTTTTCTGGGTAGTTTGTTTCTTATTCTGCTTTATTTTGGCCTTTTCTGGCAGATTTTAAAAAGGTCTGAGAAGCAGAAATTCCGATTTGTCAGAATTTATGGCTATGGTATTATGTCGGTGATGTTCTTGCATGTGGCCGTTAATATGGGCATGACACTGGGGCTTTTTCCGGTTATTGGGATCCCGCTCCCATTTATCAGTTACGGGGGATCATCCCTCTTTGGATTTGCTATTATGATAGCACTATTCCTGAATTTCGATTCCAAATTCAAACATTATTTCAATTAGGTTGTCGGGAGACCTGATTAGGCTTCTAATGTGAAATATTAAGCGGAGTGAATGATAACAGTGATGAATGATTACCGAAATCTTCTTTCTATCAGCTCCATCAATATATCGACCAGGTTTTGGTGGTTGTTCCAATGTGGGTTCTTCTCCATTTCTCCGGTAACGAACAATTTGGCCTCGGAATAATTGCCACATTTCTGGATAAAATCGATCACCCTCTTGTATTCTTTCTGGTCGTTATTAAACAGCTCTTTAATCAGTGATAATTTCAGGTTCAGATTAATGGCTGACCTGATATCGCTGATGGGGGTTTTTTTAACCTTTTCTGCCAGAGGGACCTGTTTTGTTGTGGCCAGCTTTTCATTGACGGAAGGTTCTTTCTTGGTGTATTTTTCAAAAACCGGTTTTTTATCTTCAGGAGGTGGGGTTGTATCACCAAGGGTGTCAAATAAGGAAGGTTGCCCTTCCGGCTTAGCTTCAGGTTCGGCATTTTCGGTAATAATTTCCGGCTTTTCTTCTCCCGGTTCAGGTACGGCCTTAGATTCCCCGGCTTCCGGTTCTTCTGATACTTCTTCACTGACAGAAGTATCCGGTTCTTCATCTTTTTCTGTTTCAGCTATGGGTTCTACCGTTTGAGTTTCTTCAATTTCGGGTTCTTTGGTTTTGGCTTCTTCCTGCCGGATGTCATCAACCGATGTCTCAGAAGTTTCTTTTCCCGGTTCAAATGCTATTTCTTTTTCTTCATTGATTTCTTCAACTTGTGCTTCTTTAACTTCTGTTTCAACTTTTGTTGTTTCAACAACTTTTTCCCCGGGCAATTCGTCAGGCTTGTCAGGTAATGACAATAGCAAATCGTATAATTCGGGAACTTTACTCAGCAACAGGTCAATATCCAGCCGGCTGGCAATACCTTTATTAGTGATTTGGGCATTGACCCTGCTTATTTCATTTATCAGTTGATTTATATATTCTATTGCTTCAGAATACTTCATCTTTTTTTCTTCAAATGTACAAGAAAATGATTCTTCATTAACCGAAAATTGCGTTATTTGTTGTTGAAAACTTTTTGATTCCATGTTTATCGAACCCTTATTAAATACCCGCTCAGGAATGGGTTGGATTGAGGTCATTGTTGGCCCCATGTTCAGCGGCAAAACAGAAGAATTGATAAGAAGGCTCAAGAGGGCGAAGATAGCCAACAGGGAGGTAAAAATATTTAAACCAGACATTGACAAGCGATATTCTGATAAAAATGTTGTGTCACATGATGCCAATGAAATCCCTTCCATTACCATTGAGCGTCCGGTGGAAATACTGAACCAATACAATGATGCTGAAGTAATAGGAATTGATGAAGTGCAGTTCTTTAGCCAACAGGTAGTTGATATTGCCCAATTTCTGGCCTTAAAAGGGAAAAGGGTAATCATTGCCGGTCTGGATATGGATTCGTTTGGAAAACCATTTGGCCCTGTACCACAATTGCTGGCAGTTTCAGAATATATCACCAAGCTTCATTCCATCTGCGTTGACTGTGGCAGCCTGGCAACGCACTCATTCAGGAAAGTAAACGGGAATGGGCAGGTGCTGGTTGGCGAAAAAGATATTTACGAACCCTTGTGCAGGCGATGCTATCAAAAAAAATCAGAAGAACACAATAGTGAAACTGAAATAGAAAACAAGGATTGAAAGAATAATTATGAACATCTTAGAAGTTAAGGACATCTCCAAAACATACGGGAAAAACAAAGTGCTTAACAAAGTTTCCCTATCTGTTCCCCGTGGAAAAATATTCGGCTTGCTGGGACCTAACGGAGCCGGGAAAACGACCCTGATCCGAATTGTCAACCAGATCATTGTGTTTGATGAAGGTGAAGTAATTTTTTCAGGACATAAAATTACAAGGAACGATGTTTTCAGGATTGGTTACCTTCCTGAAGAAAGAGGGCTTTACACAAAAATGCCTGTAGGCGAACATTTGCTCTACCTGGCACACCTGAAAGGTTTGTCTCAAACGGATGCCCGAAAGGTTATCAAAGGATATTTAGAGGAATTTGAAATTGGTAGCTGGTGGTATAAAAAAGTTGAGCAGCTTTCAAAAGGGATGCAGCAAAAGCTTCAGTTCATCATTGCTATTATGCACAACCCCGGACTGGTTATCCTGGATGAGCCTTTTACCGGTTTTGACCCTGTGAATATTCAACTGGTAAAATCAAAAATCCTGAAACTGAAAGAAGAAGGAACCACATTTATCCTTTCAACCCACAGGATGGACTCGGTAGAAGAACTGTGTGACGATATAGCCCTGATCAATAAATCGAATAAGATCATTGAAGGGGATAAAATGGATATAAAGGGAAAGTACAAACAGCATATATTTGAAATCGTGAGTACTGCCGAACCGGATCAACCCCGGATACCGGATTCAAAAGTTTTTTCGTTTGACGGAGCTGAAAAAGCAACGGATGGCAAGTCTGTCTTCAGATTCAGGCTTGAACCCGGATACAAACCCAACGACCTTGTCAGGGAATTGTTACCGGCTATGGATGTGTTTTCATTCAATGAGAAGATCCCATCAGTCAATGAAATCTTTATTTCACTGGT
>CAZVAY010000037.1:0-10880 GCA_964625265.1 uncultured Sphingobacteriales bacterium
GAATTTCCGGAACTTGGCTCTTGTAACCGATACTTTGATCTTTTGTGCTTTTTCGAGTGGTTTCAACAGGCGCGAAACCACTTCGCGTGCTGTCCCCAGTTCATCGGCCAGTTGCTGGTGGGTGATCCTGATTTCATGTGTCGCGGTAGATTTTTGCCTGAGGTTCTCTACCAGCCTGTGGTCAACGTTTTTAAATGCCACCATATCGAAAAGGTCTATCAGTGATGACAACCGGTCGTAATACATTTCCATCACAAAATTGCGCCACGACCTGAATTGGTTCATCCAGTCCTTCACCTGTTTTTCCGTAATAATGATGGCCCTTGTGTCACTTTCTGCCAGTGCATTTACTTTGCTGGGATGCCCGGTTATACAGGCAGTAAGAGACAAAATACAACTTTCCCCGGGTTTGATCTCATAGATAAGAATTTCTTTGCCTTTTTCATCATATCGAAATACCTTTAATAAACCTGAAACTACCAGTGGGATTTGCCTGACATAACTACCCTGTGATAATATTTCATTGTCGGCATGAAAATCGGTCAGAGGACATGTTTTTAATTTTTCAATCAGGCCTGGTTCAAAAATCCGGGTAAAGACGCTATAGGTGTAATCCTGATCTGGCAATCCGGGTATCTTTTATTTTTGTAATTCATCAAAGAAATCAAGTAACAACCGGAAAGTGGCTTCGTATCCTGCCAGCGAAATATTATCAGGTTTGTCTCCCGGATTATGGTAATAGTATTCTTTGTCTTCAATACCCATTTGGTATATAAAAAAGCAGGGGATCTTTTCTATATAAAACGGGTAGTGGTCACTATTGGCTGCTTCACCACGGGATACGATCTGGGGCAGGTACTGCTTCTGTTCATTGATCTTTTTCAGTTTGGCAAACTGGTTTTTAAACTCTGAGCCGTTCACTACGGTAATACCTCTTTCCCCGGTAGCTTCCATGTCAAGGTTGAGCATAAACTCAATATTTTTAAGTGGTACCTTGGGGTTGTTAACAAAATAAATTGAGCCCAGTAATCCTGCTTCTTCAGCTCCAAAGGCAATAAACAGGAATGAATATTCAGGTTGGTGTGCAGGTTCGGAATAATAGGATGCCAGGTCGAGCATCATGGCAACACCACTGGCATTGTCGTTGGCTCCCGGAAAAAAAACATTTTCGCCCATGGCTCCAAGATGATCATAATGTGCACCTACGACAATGTATTTATCCGGGTATTTTGACCCTTCAACCTTGCCAATAACATTTTGGGTGGGGTAATTTCTGATAAATTTTGAAGGGATGTCAATAATCAGGGATTTGGCATCTTTAGGCAACTTTTCTTTCTTAATGGTGATGGAAGGGAACTTATCCGTCATGGTCCGTACAGCCCAGGTCAGTTTGCCTTTGGTCAGGAAAATAAGGGCATCGGCACGTATGTAGTTGTCAAGTATTTGCTCCATGAACTCACCTTTCATCTCTTTTTCAAACGCTGCAAGATCGATCACAAGTGCCTGCGAAGTAAAATCCCGGTCGAGGAAATCATTAAAATTATCTTCGTTTTTCAGGTCTTTTTTGCTGAGGTAAACCAGTTCAAGTTCCTTCTTTTCAATCGATCCTGAAACCGGTTTCACCAGGTAGTCCACACCTGGGACGAGGGGTGTGTTTTTATCCAGTGCAACCAAAGTATTTTCCGGGAAAGTGTTAACGGAAATAGTAAAATCCTGCGTGTATTTTTTCAGCCGGTGAATTTCGTCACCGGATTTCACAACCAGGGTGTCGTAGGCAAAAAGCCCATGTGCCTTGAATTCATTTTCAACATAAAAGGCAGCTTTTTTATCCCCTGCCAAAACATATCCCCTGCCGTGCATATCGGGTGAACACAGGTCGTTAATGACTTTACGGGCATAATCAATATCCTGGGCAGTGAGGCCGGCCCAGACAAAGACAAAAATTAAGGTTATCAGATTTTTCATTTTAACTATCAGTTATTTTATTCCTAAGAAAAATTGAGCCCACAATGTAAATTAAAATACAAAGTGGAAGAGCCATAAATTGAAAAAACAGGACCAGGATAAGAAAAGTAATAACGAAAAGGTATTTAACCCTGTTTTCTTTCCAGCCAAAAGATTTGAATTTAAAAGACATCATGGGGACAGGTACTACAAGCAATGCAGAAAAAACCACGACAAGCGGGACCAGTACAATCGGTTGGAGAATAAATTTACTCAAATAAAGGGTGTCGTAATGGAATATCAGCATGTCGGAGGAGAGAACAAGGGGAATGGAAGCCCAGAAGATAGCATTGGCCGGGGTGGATAACCCACGAAAGTAATATTGCTGCCCGGGGTCGGTATTAAATATGGCCAGCCTGACTGCTGATGCAAGAACAATAAGAACAGGGATAAAGCTGACCGATGGTATATCCATAAAAAACATCTGCCAGTCACTTTTTGACTCAAGAATTAATTGGTGGGCGATCATGGCCGGCAACAACCCAAAACTGATCAGGTCTGCCAGGGAGTCAAGTTGTTTTCCAACAGGGGAACTGATATTTAACTTTCGTGCGGTAAAGCCATCTAAAAAGTCAAATGCTGCAGCAATAAACAAAAAAATACTGCCGTAAACCAGGTAGTCGTAGCCGTGCCTGACAAAGAATACCCGTTGGGTTAGAATACCACCCCGAACAAACACATCGGAATAGGTGATGGCCAGAATACCCATAAATCCAAAACTCAAATTGAGCAGGGTAAAAAGGTTGGCTAAGTTTTTCTTAATAAATTGCATGTGGTAATTATTTCTGCGTCAAAATTAGCAAAGTAGATAAAATATTAAAAAAAACTTAACTTTGTTACAACAAACAGGGCGCTGCCCGGCCAAACGATCATTTATGGACAAGTCCTTTATCAAAAAGTTACCCAAAGTAGAATTGCACTTGCATCTCGAAGGTTCCATCCCAATTAAAGTATTATGGGAATTAATTAATAAGTATGGAAAACAGGATGAGGTTGAGAATTATAAGGAATTTGAACGCAAATTCATTTACAAAGGTTTTAAGGAGTTCTTAAAAACCTGGATATGGATGGTTCAGTTTATTAATGAATACGAAGATTTTACTTTTATTACCGAAGGTGTGCTGGAATCATTGAAAAGCCAGCATTTTCAATATGCTGAACTATTTTTTGCACCTGCACGAATGCTGGAAAAAAACCTGGAGCCATCGGGTATTACTGAGGCGGTTTATAAAGGAGTTCAAAAATACAAGGATGAGATTACCTGCCGTTTAATTCCCGATATCAGCAGGGATTTTGGCTCCAAACAAGCCTTGTATATCCTGGACAGTGTTGCCGAAGTAAAAGATTTGGGTGTTACCGGTATTGGCATGGGGGGAACAGAAACTAAAATGCCGGCATCGGAGTACAGGAAAGTATTTGAAAAAGCAAGAAAGCATGGATTGATGACGACATCTCATGCCGGGGAAACCACCGGGCCTGAGGGTATCTGGGACGTCATCAATGAACTCGACCCGGACAGGATAGGCCACGGTACTTCGGCCTGGCAGGATAAAAAACTAATGGACCACCTTGTATCAGGCAGGCCCCACATTGAGCTGTGTCCTATGTCGAATGTAAAAACCGGTGTTATTGAAAACTTAAACAAACATCCTATTCAGAGGTATCTTGTAGCCGGCCTTAATATTTCCGTTAATACCGATGATCCGACATTTTTTAATTATACTCTTGGTGATGAGCTAATTGCCGTTGCAGAAGCTTTTGACCTCGGTCCTGAGGAAATATACATACTGCAATCCAATGCCATTCGCTCTGCATTTTGTGATAATGAGACCAAAAGCAAGTTGATGAGCAGGCTCAATCAATATCTCAATTCGCAGCAAAATGGATAATATCTGGGACCAGCGTTATGGGACCGAAGACTATGTTTATGGTAAAAATCCCAATCAAAAATTCAGGGAATACCTGGAAACATTGTCACCCGGAAAAATTCTTTTACCAGCCGAAGGTGAAGGGCGAAATGCCGTCTTTGCTGCTTCCCTGGGCTGGCAGGTTGATGCATTTGATCTTAGTAAAGAAGGGCAAAAAAAAGCACTGAAACTCGCTGATGAAAAAGGTGTGAAGATTAATTATTTCATTGGCAATGTGTTGCAATTCCAGCCCCGGCATATCGATTATGACCTGGTAGCCCTGATCTATCTGCACCTGCCGGAAAAACCCCGAAAAGCATTTCATCAGCGTATCATGGGATATATTAAAAAAGGCGGCATGTTGTTTATGCAGGCCTATGACAAAGAGCAACTCGGTATGAATACCGGAGGCCCTCCAAGCCTGGAGTTATTGTACTCGGTAGAAGAACTGAGGGAAGATTTTAAAGATTATCATATTGTGGATTTGAATAAAGAACTCATTGATCATCGTGAAGGTAAATTGCATCATGGACTTGCTTATAACCTGAACCTAATCGTGAAAAATGAAAGACCCGCTTAATATATTGTTGGAACTTTATTCTTATGATGCCTGTAACATTCAGCATGCTGTATTCGGACAAAAATATACGGCCGTTGTTTTAAAGAACGGGAACATCGGTGTTTGTGCAACCCTTGAGAACCACATTGTCAACAACATTCACCAACATCCGGATCAAAACCTGTCCGACCTGAGCAACAGGAATATTCTGATAGCCTATTTCAACGCATTGCTGAACAACGAGCAGGATCATGACAGAAATGAAGATATTTTTACGGCCATTGCGTTTTCAAAATACAAAAACATCGTTATGACCGGCAATTTTAAGCCCCTGGTACCTAAATTCAGGCAGGCGGGAATAACACTTCATGTTTTTGACAGGATTCCCGGAGAAGATGTACTGGACATGGGCCGGCACCGCGAATACCTGTCCGCATGTGATGCACATATCCTGACATCCACAACCGTTTTCAACGGTAGTTTTATGGATATCAGGGAAGCAACGCCTCCGTCTGTTCATTCCTATTTGCTGGGGCCATCTACCACCATGCATGAAATGTATTTTACCGAATTCGGTATGAAAGCACTGATGGGAACTACACTGGGGCGAAATAATGAAGCAGCACTGGATGTTATCGCAGAAGGTGGAGGGACAAGGGATTTTCAGAAATTCGGTGACAAAGTTGTTCTTTTCGGAAGTAAAAAATGAAAAACAGCTTTAAAATACGGAATTTTGTTAAGCAAGATTATGATGCGCTGACAAGGCTGTGGGCAAATACCGGCCTGAGCAGGCCTGAAAGGGAAGACAAGCTTGAAGTAATTGAAAGGACCCTAAAAGCAGGTGGTAAATTACTGGTCATGATCAATGATGAAGGGCTGTTGATCGGAAGTTCATGGATCACGACTGATGCCAGGCGTCTGTATCTGCACCATTTTGGAATACTCTCCGAATACCAGGGTAAAGGATATTCAAAGCCGCTGATGGACAAGTCAATGCAATTTGCAAAGTCCACAGGTCTGCAAATAAAGCTTGAAGTACATAAAACCAACAGGGCAGCCATAGCCTTGTATGATAAATACGGATTCAAATACCTGGGGGATTACCTGGTATTTATTGTGCGGGAATACTGATCAGGTTTTTCTTTTCTTTTTCTGGGCAGCAGGAAATAACACGTTATTCAATATCAGCCTGTAACCGGGTGAGTTTGGATAAAGGCTCAGGTCAGTGGGTGGTTCTCCGACAAAATGCTGATAGTCCTCAGGGTCGTGGCCACCCAAAAAAGACCACATCCCCTTACCAAATTCGCCATGTATGTATTTGGCCGCCCCCAACGATTTGTTTTCACCCAGCACCAGCACGGATGATTTAATATATTTTTCCCTGAACCCAGTGGTCTGGCCGTAAAATCCCTTGATAATCCGGGTGTGGTCCTGGGTCAGGATAGTTGGAATGACATCCCATTTAGCAGAAAATTCAAACAAAGTGAAATAATCCTTGAATTCAGGCACTAACCTGTGGTCGTCTGTATCATCAATAGTTGAGAATTCATAAATTTTCGGGTTCTTCACCAAATTAAAATTTTTAAAGGCAAAGCAATTGTCATAATTCAGTTTATTCTGAGCACCAGGGTCCATCGGATCCCCGTCAAATACCGAGGCACAGATATCAACACCATCTGCTGCCAGTGCGATATCATAGGTGTCAGCAGCTGCACACATGGCAAAAAGGTATCCTCCGGCCACAACAAACTCACGAATTTTTTTTGCAACCGCCAGTTTCAGAGTGGAGATTTTATTATAACCCCATCTGCTGGCAATTTCTTTATTTTCCATCTGTTCCTGTTTGTACCAGGGTTGGTTGAACTGGCTGTAATAAAATTTACCGGACTGCCCGGTGAAATCTTCATGATGAAGGTGCAGCCAATCGTACAGGTGTAGTTTGTTTTGTAAAACATCATCATCGTAAATAACCTCGTATGGAATCTCTGCATACGTCAGGACCAGGGTAACAGCATCATCCCAGGGTTGTTTTGTTTTGGGGGAATAAACTGCAATTTTTGGTGCTTTTTCAAGTTTAACTACCTCCTGGTTTATTTCAGGCTGGGCAATGTCGTTTACTATTTTTTGGTGTTGCACATCGGCAATGACCTCATAGCTGACATTCCTGACCTTACATTCTTTTTCAAAGAATTCTGCATAAGCAAAACAAAAACTTCCTCCCCGGTAGTTCAGGAACCACTCAGCAGTTTGTCCTTTTTCCAATACCCAATAAGTGATTCCATAAGCCTTTATATGATTAGCCTGGCTTTCGTCCATGGGAATAAGGATGTAGGCTGCACGGGAAGTAGAAAACAACAGAAGGAACAATAAAGTGAATAATACAGGTAATTTTCTCATAGGTAATATGAAGTTTCAAAAATACGGTTAATATGCAGAAACCGGTAAGAAATAATTTTTAACGAAGTCGACAAGGAACAAAATATCTGCCATTCGCAATTTGATTTTCAGGGAGCACAAAAATAATTTTCTATGAACATACTCCTTTCTAAATGAATTAATTTAATTTTGCATTTCGTTAAAAATGGTGCGGATTTGTAAAATCAAATGATTTTTTATTATGCCAGCTAAATTTAACCCGATAAAGATATTTTCAGGTAGTGCTTCAAAGGAGATAGCAACTAAAATAGCCGAAGAGTTCGGAACGAACCTGGGTGCTATGAGCTTGCTTCGATTTAAGGACGGGGAAATTCAGCCGAGTTTTGACGAATCTGTACGGGGTTGTGATGTTTTTCTGGTACAATCCACATTTGCCCCTGCTGAAAACCTGATTGAGTTGTTGTTAATGATAGACGCTGCTCATCGTGCATCGGCACACTATATTAATGTGGTCATTCCCTATTACGGCTATGCACGTCAGGACAGGAAAGACAAACCCCGTGTTTCCATTGGCGCCAAAATTATTGCCGACCTTATCTACACGGCCGGTGCCAGCCGTGTGATGACAATGGACCTTCATGCTGCCCAGATACAGGGCTTTTTCCCTATTCCGGTTATCCATCTGGATTCTTCAGTTATTTTTATTCCCTATATCAAAGATCTTGAACTTGATAATCTAATGATTGCTTCGCCAGATATTGGTGGTACAAAGCGGGCCAGGGAATTTGCCGGAAAACTAAATAGCGAAATCGTTATTTCCGATAAACACAGGTCAAAAGCCAACGAAGTTGATGAAATCAGGATCATCGGAAATGTTGAAGGTAAAAATATCATCATCATTGATGACATCATTGATACAGGAAATACATTAGTAAAATCTTCTGATGAAATGTTGAAGAGAGGTGCGCTGAGTGTCAGGGCATTTGCAACACATCCTGTTTTTTCAGGTGATGCCATTGATAAGCTTGAAAAATCGTCTATAAAAGAAATTGTAGTTTGTGATACTATTCCGTTGAAGCGTCCAAGTAAGAAAATTACAGTTTTATCTATATCAAAATTATTTGCCAGGGCTATTCATAATGTTTACGAACATGAGTCGATCAGTTCGTTGTTTGAAATGCCGGGCACTTTCCAAAAAGTCATTAAATTTTAAAAGAAGATAATTGTCATGAAACAGTTTGATTTAACCGGGATTAAAAGAGGAAAACTTACCAAAGGTGAAATGAATGATTTTCGCTCAAAAGGATACGTCCCGGCTATTCTTTACGGAGAAACTCTGGAAGAAAACATTAATATATTTTGCTTTATAAATGATCTCCGTGGTTTAATTTTTACCAACGAAGAGTATGTTGTAAATCTGAATATTGAAGGAAAAACCCACAAAGCAATTGTTAAGCATATTCAGTATGATCCGGTCTCAGACCTGGCTATTCATCTTGATTTTATGGAAGTTTACAATGAGAAAGTGGTCAAGATACAATATCCGATGAATTTTCAAGGTACTCCGGCAGGGGCCATGGAAGGTGGTAAAGTTTTCAGGAAACTCAGGAGAATAAGTTTGAAAGGAAAGGTTAAGGATATGCCTGACTCCCTGGATATCGATATTTCCCATTTGAACCTTGGAGACACCCTCAAGATCGGGGACCTCTCTATTCCTGAAGTCGAAGTATTGCTTCAATCAACAACACCTGTTGTTACTGTTTCCCGTCCGCGTGTTGCAGCCGAACCTGAAACTGTCCTGGTTGAAGGAGAAGAGGGTGAGGAAGGAGAAGAAGCTGAAGGAACAGAAAAAGAAGGTGGAGAAGCACCCGCAGAGGGAGAAGCACCTGCTGAATCTTAAGTTTTTAACTAATATAGATACGTTTGAGGTATTTAATTGCATGCCTGGGTAATGTTGGTGAAGAATACCTGCATACCCGGCATAATGCTGGTTTTTTTGTTGCTGATGCGCTGACTTCAAAGTACAAGGCAGATTTTGAGCTGGCGAGGCATGCTTTTATCAGCAAGTTTAGGGTAAAAAACAAGATCCTTTTTGTTATCAAACCAACCACACTCATGAACAGGAGTGGCAGGGCCGTGAGGTATTGGATGAATTATCTGAAGCTTCCTGTTGAAAACCTGATGATTGTTGTTGACGATATAGCCCTCCCGGTAGGTAAAATACGTATCCGGCCTGGCGGAAGTGATGGAGGCCATAACGGTCTGAATGACGTCATTGCAGAATTAGAAACCGACAGGTTTGCCCGTTTGAGATTAGGCGTGGGCAGTGACTTTCCCAAAGGTGGCCAAACCCAATATGTATTGGGCAACTGGACAGAGGAGCAGGAAAAAACGCTTGATGCACAAAAAGAAAATATTGTTGAGGCTGTTAAATGTTTTGTCCTGGAAGGTTTGAACCATGCTATGACAAGGTACAATGGCTAATGGCAAAATCATTCAAAAGAACTAAATAGTTGTTTTTATTTAAATTTGTTCTGAATTTTTATAAATCCTAAAATTATCCAAGGAAATGAATTACGACATTATTATTATCGGTAGCGGTCCGGGAGGTTATGTTGCTGCAATCAGGGCTTCACAATTAGGCAAAAAAGTAGCAGTTGTTGAACGCGAATCTCTGGGTGGTATTTGCCTCAACTGGGGTTGTATCCCTACAAAAGCTTTGCTTAAATCAGCACAGGTATTTGAATACATTAATCACGCTGCTGATTATGGTATTTCGGTAGGAGAAGCAAAACCCGATTTCGACTCCATCGTCAAGCGATCCAGGGGGGTAGCTGAAAAAATGTCAAAAGGAGTTCAGTTCCTGCTAAAAACGAATAAAGTAGATGTGATCAGCGGTGTCGGAAAACTGGCCGGAAATAATACCGTGGCTGTAACACAGGATGGCAATACCACCAACTATAAAGCCGGACAGATTATTCTAGCCACTGGTGCCCGGTCGCGTGAATTACCGCATATTCCTATTGACGGGGAAAAAATTATCGGATATCGTCAGGCGTTAACATTGCCCAAACTACCGAAAAAAATGGTGGTTATCGGTTCCGGTGCCATAGGCTCCGAGTTTGCCTATTTTTATAATGCCATGGGAGTTGAAGTTACCCTGGTAGAGGTTTTTCCTACCATTGTACCTCTTGAAGATGAAGAAGTATCCAAACAACTGGGGAGAAGCTTCAAAAAAGCCGGTATCAAGGTGTACGTTGATTCCACTGTGGAGGAAGTAGATACCAAAGGGAAAAACTGCAGGGTCAAGATCAAGACAAAGAAGGGGGAAGAACTGGTTGATTGTGAAGTGGTACTTTCTGCTGTAGGGGTTCAGTCCAATCTAGAAAACCTTGGGCTCGAAGAGTTGGGTGTCAAAACAGATAAAGGAAAAGTACTGGTGGATGAATATTATAAAACCAATGTTGAAGGCCTTTATGCCATCGGTGACATCGTACCGGGGCAGGCCTTGGCACACGTGGCTTCGGCTGAAGGTATTATCTGTGTAGAAAAAATAGCGGGACAAAACCCCGAACCCCTTAACTACAACAATATCCCCGGATGTACTTACACCATGCCTGAGGTTGCATCAGTTGGATATACCGAGAAAGCTGCCAAAGAAGCAGGGTTTGAAATAAAAGTGGGGAAATTCCCTTTTTCAGCATCAGGTAAAGCATCGGCAGCCGGACATAACGAAGGGTTTGTCAAACTTATATTTGATGCCCAATATGGCGAGATTTTAGGTGCCCATATGATTGGTGCCGGTGTAACCGAAATGATTGCTGAAATTGTTGCTGCCCGTAAACTCGAAACAACAGGACACGAAATTATAAAAACAGTACATCCACATCCAACCATGTCGGAAGCTGTGATGGAAGCAGCCGCAGCAGCATATGATGAAGTGATCCATATTTGACAGCACCAGTACAATTTTGCCCTTTCAAAACAGCTTGGATTTTTCCCTGATGGATTTCAGGGGATAGGCTGAATCAAAT
>CAZVAY010000037.1:10980-13603 GCA_964625265.1 uncultured Sphingobacteriales bacterium
TCAAAACAGCTTGGATTTTTCCCTGATGGATTTCAGGGGATAGGCTGAATCAAATGAAAAAAATTTCATGTACTTTTGACTTTGTTCTTGAAAGGAAGATATGAGGATTTTTGAAAATAGTAAAGACATTACCCGTTACCTGTATTTCCTTGTATTTGCATTTATCGTCTTTTTTTCCATTCCCAAAGAAGGTAAGTTCAAATACGAATTCAATAAAAATGATTATTGGAAACATGAAGACCTGATTGCACCTTTTTCTTATGGAGTGAAAAAATCAGAGCAGGAGATTGAGGATGAAAAAGCTGCCATTAAGGAGAGTTTCAAACCTTATTTCAGAATTAAACCGGGTGTTTCAACACAGGTACTTAAGAGCATTGACAGAGAGGCTGAAAAACTATTATTGACTTCTTCTGCCGGCAAGTCACCTGTTCCTGTGAAAGAACTAAAAAACAGGATTGTCTCATTGGTCAGAGGTATCTATGCTGCAGGACTTGTAGATTGGCCTGAAACTTTTTCTTCCGGTATCGAACCTGAAACTATCATTATCCTTGATGAAAACCAGGCCGCAACGGAGAAAAATACTACCCATTTAATTAAATCTGCTGAACTACCTGGCAAGGTTCAGCTTTTAATTGAACAAGATTCATTGCTTACTGACAGAGTGGACATCACAACGCTTATTTCACTTTTGGAATCCAATCTTTACTATGACCGTGAATTATCCGGTGCCAGAATGAAATCTTTGTTAGAAGGGATTTCAGGAACCATAGCTGTGGTGGATGAGGGAGATAAGATCATTTCGAAGGGAGTAAGGATAAACGGGGAAAAATACAGGGCGCTTGAATCATTGCGTAATGAATACGAAAACCGTTTTCAATCGGACAATCATTACAATTATGCCGGGTACTTTTTGCTGGTGATCATGCTGATACTTGGTTTTGGCATTTATATTTTTCAGTTTTATCCCAAAATCTTTTATTCTACTACACGATTGTTGATGGTCCTGGTAACTACCTTGCTTTTTATAGTCCTGTCCGCTTATATCTCAAGGGCAACATCCTTTAATTTGTATGTAGTTCCATTTTGTATAGTACCTATCATTATCCTGTCATTTTTTGAATCCCGAATTGCATTCATCAGCCATCTTTTTACCATCCTGGTGGTAAGTACCTTCGCCCCCAACAATTTTGAATTTCTTTTTATCCAGACACTGGCCGGCCTTGCTGTTATCCTGGGGATCAGCAGGGTCAAGTTCCTGTCACAGTTTTTTATTGCCGTATTGCTGGTTTCCTTTGTATATTATTTCGGATATCTGGCCCTTCAACTGAATCATACCATTTCGCTCCGGGAAATCAATTATCTTGATTTGTTATGGTTTTCCGGTTGCTTTTTGCTTACCCTGCTAGCTTATCCTCTTATCTATGCTTATGAAAAAATATTTGGCCTGTTATCGGATATTACGTTGATAGAATTATCTGATATTAACAAAAAATTACTCCGGGATCTGTCAATGAAAGCCCCGGGGACATTTCAACATTCCATTCAGGTAGGCAATTTGTCGGAAGTGGTATTGAACAATATCGGAGGCAATGCACTATTGGCCCGGGTCAGTTGCCTGTATCACGACATTGGTAAAATGTATGCCCCCGAATTGTTTACCGAAAACCAGAATGGGTACAGCCCTCACGGTGATTTGGATGAAATGGAAAGTGCAAAAAGGATAATCAGGCATATTCCGGAAGGGGTTAAGATGGCCAAGGCCGCAAACCTCCCACAGGAAGTAATTGATTTTATTACCATGCACCAGGGAACGACACGTACAGAATATTTTTACCGTACCTATATAAACAATCATCCTGAAGAGAAAATTGATGATAGTGTATTCCGTTATCCCGGCCCCAGGCCAAAGACAAAGGAAACAGCTGTTGTTATGATCGCAGATTCTGTAGAAGCTGCTGCAAGGAGCCTTAAGCAACCTAACCCGGAAAATATTGGTCTTTTGGTAGATAATCTTGTGGATGCAAAAATGAAGGATAACCAATTTGATGAAGCCGATATCTCAATAAAAGATATACTTAAAACAAAGGAAATCCTTGTTAAAACCCTTCTGACTATGCACCATAGTCGGATTGAGTATCATAAAGAAAAAAAGATTTAATATATTTGATATAATTTTGTAAAAAACTGAAATATCAAGGATGATGGATGAAAACAGCAGAAAAAGGCCTTCTGAAGAGTTTTCAATAAGGGTCAGGGCAGGGCGTAAAAGAACCTATTTTTTTGATGTAAAAGAAACCAGGAATAACGATTATTTTTTAATCATTACCGAAAGTAAAAAGGATTACCATAATCCTCACTATTATATCAAACACAAGATATTTTTATACAAGGAAGATTTTAATAAATTTCTGAAAGCATTAACAGAATCCATTGACCATATAAAAACTGAACTTCTGCCGGATTTCCATTTTGATGAATATGACCATGACGATCAATGGAGCAGTAAAAGCCAATCTCCAAATGGGCCTGAAGAGAACCTGACTGAAGAAGATGATGCCAGTGACAGCGAAGAATAATTTGTTGACAATATCCAGGAGTATAAAATAATTTAACGGCATATTAA
>CAZVAY010000038.1:0-13499 GCA_964625265.1 uncultured Sphingobacteriales bacterium
AAATCCAATTTAATTCATTGTTAGATATTCATAAAAAAGACAAAATGACGTTTTGTATCAGGATTGTTCTAATGCAGATGTACGCTATATTTAACCTATATCTATTTTCCCTGCAAGGGAGTTTTTTTTCTATTAATGGGATAAATAAAATATGTTAATAAAAATATATTTAATTCGATATTAGATACTTAATTTTATCGTGCGAAATTTGTTTGTTCTATGATTAACTATTCAATAAACTGTTTAAATATTTCTTTGTTCCAATAACATTAATATTTATATTTGCGAGTTCAGTTGACGGTTGCTAATTAGTTTGAGGATGAAAATCATTTTACGGTATCTTTTATTTGTTTACTTTTCAGTATTTTTTCCGTTTTTGCTGTTTGCCCCTCCTGGCGGTAGCTGGAATCCCGGAAACACTGATCCTACCGTACCGATTGGAAGTGGGTGGTTGATTTTGGCACTTTCAGGAGTGATATACGGAATAGTCAGAAACAGGAAGAAAAAACAATAACCATATATAATCCATCAGGGTTATTCACAGTCCCGGAGCATTTCTTATGCAAAAAATTGACGATTGAAAATCAGTTTATATTCTGAAGTTTATCCATCTGGAGATTTGATTTTCAATGTTAGGGTAAACCTACTCTGAGCCTGATAGGACAATAGGAGTCATCAGACCTGCCAAATAATTGAAGTTCAATTATTTCGTTAACCCTTTGCGTAATTAATCCCTTTTTGTGAATTAATCAGATTAAAAAAGATTAAATTATTTTGTTTTTCGATAATAACAAATAAATTTGCCCCTTGTTAAAAGTTCCGGTGAAGTAGCTCAGTCGGTAGAGCAAAGGACTGAAAATCCTTGTGTCGGCAGTTCGATTCTGCCCTTCACCACAATCCCCGACCAAATCGGGGTTTTTTTTAAAAGGGATGAACGTATCCTTATTTGAAGTAGAGTCGTTTAATTGTGGTTAATTTAGGTATTTTTACAGGCTTTTTGAAAGTCAAAATAAAAAGAAAATGAAAGAATATAAGGCAGGCGAAATCAGAAATGTATCAATTCTGGGAAGTGCGACATCAGGAAAAACTTTATTTTCTGAATCAGTATTGTTTGAGTGTGGATTGATAGACAGAAAAGGTGCTATTGAAAACAAGAATACTGTATCGGATTACCGACCCATTGAGCATGAAAGGCTGAACTCTATCAGGTCAACCATCTTGTTTTCTGATTTTAATGGGTTCAAAATCAATTTAATTGATACACCGGGTTTTGATGATTTTATTGGTGAGGTTATTTCAGCTCTTAGAGCCACTGAAGTAAGTTTAATGATGCTTAATGCCCACAATGGCATCGAGGTAGGTTCCGAAATATTCTTCAGGTATACCAAGGAATACAATCAACCTACCATACTGGTTGTAAACCAACTTGACCATGAAAAAGCGGAATATGACGAATTAATTAAGACCGCACGTGAATATTTTGGGAAGAAAGTTATTCCTGTCCAGTTCCCTGTGAATATAGGTCCAGGTTTCGATTCCATTCTGGATGTTCTTACAATGAAGGTATATAAATATCCGAAAGGCGGTGGGAAACCGGAAGTCATGGACATTCCTGAAAATTTGAAAGACAAGGCAGACGAAATGCATAACGAACTGGTTGAGGCTGCTGCTGAGAATGATGAAGCATTGATGGAACTATACTTTGATAAAGGTTCTTTAAGCGAAGATGAAATGAGGTCAGGTATCCGAATGGGGTTAATGCAACGGGACTTATTTCCTGTCATGTGTGCCTCTGGCAAAGAAAGTACCGGTATCTTCAGGATCCTTGAATTTATTACGAAAGTAGTTCCTGCACCGGTCGATGGAATGACTGAAAAGACTGACGAAGGTGAAGAAATTGCATTTGATTCGGGAAAACCTGCTTCTGCTTTTGTTTTTAAAACTTCATTTGAGGAGCATCTTGGAGAAGTATCATTTTTTAAAACTGTAACAGGAACAATTGAGGAAGCCAATGAATATGAAAACCTGAATACATCTTCAAAGGAAAAACTTAGCCAGTTGTTTTACATTGCCGGTAAGAAGAGAGAGAAGATCTCAAAAGTTCCTGCAGGAGATATTGCAGCAGCAATAAAGCTTAAAAATACAAAAACCAATTCAACATTGGTAACTAAAGGTATCAGGTACAAATTTGCACCAACTGTTTTTCCGGAACCCAAATACAGGACTGCGATAAAAGCAATTAATTCTGCTGATGATGAAAAATTAGCGAGCTCACTTATACGAATGATGACGGAAGACCCCACACTTATTTTTGAGTATTCCAAGGAGCTCAAACAAATGTTGGTTTCCGGACAGGGTGAGCTTCATATTAATATCGCCAAATGGCACCTTGATAATGAATTTAACGTCCCGGCTGAGATGTTTGCCCCAAAAATTCCTTATAGGGAAACCATTACCAGGGAAGCAAAATCCATGTACCGGCATAAAAAACAATCAGGAGGTGCCGGGCAATTTGGTGAAGTACATATCATGATTGAACCTTACGAAGAAGGAAAACCAGATCCTGATTCAAGCTTCTATAATATCAGGGGCAAGGATGAAATTGATCTGCCCTGGGGTGGAAAACTGGTCTATTACAATGCTATTGTTGGAGGTGTTATTGATGCCAGGTTCTTACCGGCAATTCTTAAAGGAATTAAAGAAAAGATTGAGGAAGGCCCGCTGACTGGTTCATATGCCAGGGATATCCGTGTTACTGTTTATGATGGAAAAATGCATCCGGTCGATTCCAATGAGATTTCCTTCAAATTAGCAGGCCGTCATGCTTTTCAACAGGCTTTTAAAGAAGCAGGGCCGAAGTTGCTCGAACCTGTTTATATGGTTGAAGTCATTGTACCTGAAGAGAAAATGGGTGATGTCATGACTGACCTTCAGGGTCGCAGGGCTTTGATTATGGGTATGGATGGTGAAGGTATTTACCAACGGATCAAGGCTAAAGTTCCCCTTGCTGAACTGAACCGATATTCTACCGCGTTGAGTTCATTGACCAATGGACGTGCAACATATACAATGAGTTTTGACGAATATGCACAGGTGCCTGGTGATATTCAGGGCAAATTGCTCAAAGAATATGAAGAAAGCCAGGATGAAGAAAACTAAATCAACATAAACTATCTTAAAAAGCCGGCTTATTATGGGCCGGTTTTTTTTGTCCTGTCATTATATCCCTTTTCAATAGTAACTTTGAGACCGGAATTCAATTATTGTAAATATTCATTAACAAAATCGGGCAACCACTCGTAAAAGTGTACCGTCAATAAGCCAACTGTTTGAAAATGGGAGATGGAAGTAAAATCCAGGAGGAAAAGAATCTTATTAGTGCGTGCCTCAGGGGAAAGGCTTCTGCCCAGGAAAAATTGTTTAAAAAGTATTATGGACTTATGTTAGGAATTAGTCTCAGATATGCTACCGACCGCGATGATGCAAAAGATATTTTGCAGGATGGATTTATCAAGATTTTTTCCAAGCTGGATCAGTATCAATTCAAAGGTTCATTTATAGGTTGGATGCGTAGGATTATGGTCAATACAGCCATCGACAAATACCGTAAAAGGGGCAGTGAACCTTATACTACCGATGTTTATGAAAATATAAATATTCCGGCATCTGAAGATGTAATTTCAAAGATCAGCCACGAGGACCTGCTAAATTGCCTGACCCGTTTACCTTTAGGATACAGAACTGTGTTTAATCTTTATGTAATTGAAGGTTTTTCCCATAAAGAAATTGCTGAAAAACTGAACATATCTGAAGGAACTTCAAAATCCCAGTTGTTCAAAGCAAAAAGAGTGTTGATGGATATAGTTAAAAATGAATTTGGGCCCAATGAGTGATCAAATGTCAAATAGTGACCCGCTTTTTAATAAATTCAAAGAATCATTCTCTGAATATAAAGCAGATTTTACACCTGATGAATTGAATTCATCCTGGAGTTCCGTACAAAGCGGGCTTACACCTGTCCAACCTGTAAATTCAGGGTCATTCTCTAAGATCTTATCAGCAAAAGGAATAGCCATCACCGGTTCTGTTGCTGTGCTGGTAACTGCCGCAGTTGTCATGTACAATGTGTTTTCCGGAAGCAATAAGAATGAACCAGTTGAAGAACCACCAACGACATCAGAAAACCTGGTATTCAATAATGATAACAATTCTGTTGAGGATGTGAATTCTTCGAACCAGAACCCTGCGAAAGAAATACAGAATAATAATACGACTACTAAACAAAAAACTGAGAAAACCGCTATCACTGAAAATGAAGATCAGGGAAATGATCCGCTGGTTATTCCTTCCCAACAACCCGTTTCGGGTCAAAACATATCAGGCTTGCCCGGCTTGCAGGTTGATAAAACCCCGGTTAATCAATCCGCTGATTGCCATATACAATATTTTGATACGGTTTTATGTACAGGTGACTCTTTCAGGTTCGTGTTTTATGCTAGCGAAGATGTAAAGTCCCTGCTGTTGTATTTCGCAGGTAATCGTTATCTCATCACTCCCGGATATCATGCTATTGCGGTTCAAACTCCGGAAATATTTATGGCGATATTTGAGATCAGCTCATCCGGCCTGACAAGAACATGGAGAAAACAAGTGGTTGTGAATCGGAAGCCTTTTGTCGATTTTGCTTTTGACAAATCAGGGTCCCCGACTATCCGGTTTATAGCGAAAACAGATTATTCAAGCAGTATTGAATGGGATTTTGGAGACCTGACCAAATCATTTGATCAGAATACCTCCCATACATACCTCATCGAGGGCAACTTCAGGGTCAGCCTGACAGCTCAATCAGATGCAGGATGTGTTGATTCAGTTGTCAAAGAAATTTTGGTCACGGGAAAAACCGATATCAGGATACCGAACAGCTTCTCGCCCAACAATGATGGAGTCAATGACGAATTCTTTATCACCCTTCCTGAAGTTGAATACTTTAACCTGGTTATTATTGACCGTTATAACAATATTTTATTCGAAACCAATTCAGTGGAGAAACATTGGAAAGGGACTGATCAATCAACCGGTTATGACTGCCTTGCAGGTACCTATTATTTTGTATTGAAATATAAAATACAGGGCGATAAAAATTTTATTACCAACCAGGGAAAATTAAGGTTATTCAGATAACAGAAGAACTATGAACAACTATGAAAATCAAATTATCGTCATGAATGAACAATATGATTCTATTGATAAAAAATTTAATAAATTTGGTGCTTACTCTAATTTTATAATTATGAAAAGATTAAAGGATTTCCGGCTTTTAATTCTGGCAACCATGATGATTTTCGGCATGAGTTTCCAGGCAAAACCGCAGTGTACTATTACAGCGGACAAAACCAAATCGTGTAAAGGGCAACCTGTCACGTTTTCTATTCCAATGACAACATCCTTTCACCATATTAAATGGAAATTCACGGACGATGACAGTAGTACCCAGAATTCACATGTGGTTTCATTTGTTTATGACACATTCGGACATTTTTGCCCTGAAGTGATTCTCTACAACTCAGACAATAGTGTTAAATGTTCATCCACAATGTGTATTGATGTATATGATAATCCGCATGCTAAACTGATTCTGCCTGCTGCGGTCACCATGTGTTTCGAGGATAATAAATTCTGCTTTAAGCAAAGTTCAAAACCCGGTAAAACAAATGCACCTGTAAGTGGTATTTTCTGGGATTTTGGAGATGGTGATTCCTCTTCATCCTGGGCACCCTGTAAAAGCTATATGCAAAGCGGTGTATTCACGATCAGGATTTATATCAATGATACAAACGGATGTATTGACACCGCATCAGCCATTTCGTCCATCACAGTTTTGCCCAAACTGGCTCCCAAATTTAAATCGGAGTATAAAGTCGGATGTCCGGAAACAGTTGTGAAATTTATCAACACTACTGACTCGACAAAAAAAGGCATTGTTCACTGGTGGTGGGATTTTGGTGATGGTACCAAAATGCATTCAGATACGGCCGGTGACAGTATTTGGGGTGCACCCAAACTTCTCCATGTTTACAAAAAAGATGGAATCTTTAATCCAAAACTGACTATTGAAAGTGCTTTTGGTTGCCGTGACAGTTTTATTTTCTACTCAGGTGCCAGAAATATATTCTATTATTTTGATATTGTGAAAGACAATACCGGCCCGATTTGCTGGCAGGACAATGAAGTTTGTTTCAAGCAAACACCCAGGCCGAAAGCATACTACTGGCTGTGGACTTTTGATGACCCGCCTTCCATGATTTTTAATACAAATGATGAATCCTGGTCGCCCTGTCACAACTATACGGCACCCGGTTATTATGATATCAATCTGAAAATATGGGAGCCCAACTGTATCAGGGATACAACATTCTGTATTTTTATCCCACTGAAAGGGCCAATGGCAAGAATCAATACACCTCCGCCACCTGCATTTCCGGCCAACAACCAGGTGCAGGCCAAACCCATTACCATTGCTGATTTTGTGGCTGCTGCATCCAATTGTTACGACATTGATGGTGACGGTGTTACCCCCGATAACATCACTTATGCAAGGCGCTCCTTTGGAGCACCCTATTTAAAAGATACACTTTGGGATTATTGCAGCCTTCTTCTTGATACGGCCTTGTTTGATACAGCCGTAAAGCCCTACCCTTGTTACGATACAGTTCCTCCGAGAATCCTGAATATTAATTACTGGTTTAAAACTCCACCTACCAATTACCAGGTAATTTATGACAGTATATACGAAACATATGGTGTCTGGAAACCCGGTGACCCGCTACCGGCAGGCTTCACAAAGGATTCAATCTTCTGGCCTATTGGCGGATCGGTCAACCTGCAAACCATGCACGATACGGATATTTATACCCCCAACTGTCAGCCACCCAACTATGTCAGGTTTACCAACAACTCTTTAAAATACAGGCTGTACTTTGCCATTGACAATGAGCCATTAAGTTATTTTCCGAACTGGACAGGTAAAAAGTCTCAAATGAGATTTGATACCTGTCGCAACCCTTCCTACCCCTGGGCTAGCGACAGTATGGACTATTTCTGGAATTTCCAGGATGGTGACCAGTGTACTTCAACGGTTAATAAACCCAATTTAAAATGCCGTTACTCTACTGAAGTGGCTCCCTGGCACTTGTTTACAGAAAAATGTCCTACGGTGCAATTAAAAGTCTGGGATGCTGTAACCCAGTGCGAAAGCCGAGCATCACAATTTATTATTAATGAACCACCAGATGCCAGTTGGGATGAAAACGTATGGCATTACCTGAGTTGGAAGAACCAAAGACAGGTTCCCAGTGCTCTCGGCCACAGGGGAGTTTGGCTGAATGGTACACCTTGTGTTGGATTTGACCAGTTGATCATCTATGATGAAACATTGCCATCCTGCCAGCCCGGAGGACAAACCCACTGGTGGCTGCCCGATTCAACCGATGGTTGTGCAACAGGATGCCAGGAAGTGATCAAGCTTGACGCAGATGGTGACGGTATCAAGGAAACCACCCGGACGATATCGAATATTCAGTGTGGCTGGATACCACAGCCTATACTGGCACTGCTGGCATACACCTGGCGATACAGTACACCGGGCTGGAAAACACCCGGCTTCCTGGTTAAAACAGGCGATTGCTACGATACTTTCTTCTACAGCAAGTACAAATATATCTTCCCTGCCGATCCTAATTTCAATATTAACAATCCATACAAACCCAAGCAGAATGGGGTACTTCCGCCATACAGCTTCGCAAACGAAGATCATTATCGCTTCTGTCCTCCACATCAGTTAGTACTTACCGTTGCTGATACCACACAAATAGGTATTACCAAGTTCCATATGCGGGTTGACCATGATTTCTGGCCCCCGTGGATCACAAATACCATTCATTTAGTTGACAGCCAGATTACACAAAGGCCTGATACCGCCTTTATTTTCTGTCACAAGGACTCCTTTGATATTGACCCGTTTACAGGGAAAAAATATTTCCGTGATTGCCGACTCTATCCTGAACTCGAAAGAGGGAAGGTACGTGTTCCTCCTGCTCTCGTAAGCTACCTTATCAGCAATGGTTGGTTTGTAAAAGATACGATGCCAACCTATACCTTGCAGGATACATTGTTCATGAAAGATTCGAATGCCACATTCACCACAAAGATAGAAAGTGACCATAGTTTGTTCCTGCCCGGACGTTATAAGATCACAACAACCATTAAAAATATCTATGGCTGTGAAAGAGACCTGAACAGGAATATTATTGTGGGGCATTACACCGAATTGACAGCAGATAAACGGATGATCTGTTACGAAGGTGGTGGCGACACGGTTACCTTTACCCACAAGATCAGGTATTTTTATGATCCGATTTTCCCGTGGGATCCGGATACATTACCGGTACCATTCTGGTTAGACCCGTACGGTTATCGTACATGGACGCCTACACCCGGAACATTCATTCCTGAAAATGTTGAGTTTGACCTTGATGGTGATGGTGTTTACGAAACGCCCCGTGTGCCTAAATCCGATAAAGTTTCATTTATTTATAAATCACCGGGTAATTATACAGTCAGAATGAAATCCATGGACTCCAATGGTTGTATCCAGGTCCTTGAATACCCTGAATATATCCAGGTTATGGGTGCAGATGCCGACTTTGTTGATGCGACACCTGATACATTGCTGCCACACACCTGCTCACCGGAGTTTATCTCTTTCAAGGATATTTCGCAAGCGTTGAATAACAAGAAATATTATTACAACAGCAGCGGAATTGCTATTGACAGCCAGAAAGTTGATTCAGTGATAAGATGGTGGTGGTATTTTGGTGATAATCTTGGGTCGAGCAGTGAATCCAGACTGCAAAACCCGGGACACTCATTTATCAGGAACGGCCTTTACGATATCAAACTCATTGTTAAAACACAACGCGGATGTGTAGATACTATCATAAAAAAAGATTTTATCCTGATCAAGGGGCCTGATCCGAAATTCTGGATCATGAACGATGGCTATCCCTCACTGGCAGATACGATTTGTGAAGGAGAGTTTATCGAGCTCATCGACTCATCAACTTCCACTTCTGCGTGGTTGTGGACCAAGGGAGATGGGACCACTGAAAAAGTTGACCCTGACCCGGTAACACACAAGGCCTTCATCCAATACACCAAAGCCGGCATTTACACGATGTCGCTTACAGCAATTGACTCGGTACTCTTCCCGGGTAAACTCAAAAAGGAAGCATGCCTCAACTGGTATGGCGATACAAACAAATATCCCGAAGATCCGACATTTACTGTCAATGTGATGAGAAATGCCAACACGGAATTCGATGGCGATACACTGATCTGTGACAGTACTTATGCCGAATTTAACGACCTTTCCGATAATCTGTATAAAGAAGTTTACTGGAACTTCTATTATGGCACACAACCCGACTGGGATACTGCCACACAGGGCGCCAAGGCTGTTCATCAATATGTTCTTAGCAAAGGGTCTTACGATTCGACATTTGTAGTCGCACTTCGCGGTGGAAAATACGCATGCCCGGGGCCTGACCGAACCATGAGTATCAGGGTTGTGAAAGCTGTTGCTGAGATTGGGCATGTAGATACATCCGGTATACCACTGTTCACTTTCAGGAATAAATCAGGAGGTGTAACTGGTGCAACTAAGTTCAGATGGACAGTTGTAGGGCTTGAAGATAACAACAACACCTTTACGCAGGAACTGGTGACAACTGATACCATGATGTATTCAGTAGATTTTGGAAACCTTAAAGGCGATTACAGGGTTTGCCTCGAAACCTGGGTCACTGTGAACGGACTCGGTGAGGAAGCCTGTATCAAGAAAGACTGTCGTAAAGTAAATAACCACTATAAGGTTGAACTTGAGATGCCTAATGTGTTTACACCTGGTGACAATAACGATGTCAATGACGTATTTAAACCTGTGAAAGTGGAAGGTGTTGAGATCTGGGATATGAAGATCTATAACCGCTGGGGTGAAAGGGTGTTTGAAAGCACCGACCCTGAAGTCCACTGGAATGGTGATAACAAAAATACCAGGAAAGCCTGTGCCGGAGGTACTTACTACTATGTATTGAAGTACCAGCTCAGAGGACAGAAACTGAAGGATATGTCAGGGACTGTTACGCTTATCAGGTAAAGAAATCACCGGATAATAAAAAAGAGGTTGTTGGAAAACAACCTCTTTTTTTATCCGGGCATGACTGTTACTGATCTGATTGCATGTCCATTTTACCATCCTTACCATAAAGGTCTTCACTGTCTGACAACAGGTATTCAAATTGATCTTTAAAACTGTCGAGTGAAATACCACATGTGGCAGCATATTTGGCCATTTCGTGTGCGTCTTCAAAGTCATCCCTGGTAAACCGGATCATGTATTGCCTGGCCACCCGGTAAGAGGCTGAATTCAAGTCAACCATCCTGACTTTCATGCGGTTCGTAACCGGGTCAAGAATATCTTTAAAATACATTGGAACAAAATGCCCGCTTTGCATTGAAATAAGGGCTCCACTGTTGTCATCATGTAAAAATTTTGCTGCATAATAACCCAGGTCCCGGCAATATTCCATATCGAAAGGAACAGGGTCTGCACAACGAAGTTCGTATCCGATATTTTTAGCAACAATAGTAGTATTCATGTTTAAGTTGTTCAGTTTTTCCTGAACATGGTACTTAAGGATTTCACCAAAATTAATTTCCGCAAGCCTGAGGTTGTCGTGGGCATCCTTTTCAATGTTGACGAATTCGTCCAGTTCTGTCAGGTCTACCTTTTCAACAAGTCCTTCAGCCAGCACTGCGACACCATCAGTCCTCCCGTAACTCAGCCTCTTAATGATGGCACCAACAAGGATGTCTGCAATATGCCTGATGGTATTCTTTTCCGGAAATTCTTCAGGAATAAGTGTTAGTGTTGCACCAGAAGCCTTACCAATGCCCAGCGCCAGATGGCCTGCTTTACGGCCCATGGTAATAATAAAATACCAACGTGATGTTGTTTTGGCATCTGTCATAATATTTTTAACAATTTCAACACCAATATGTCGGGCAGTCTGAAATCCGAATGTAGGAATTCCATAAGGTAGATCAAGGTCATTGTCAATGGTTTTGGGCACATGGGCCACACTTATTCTCCCGTTGGCAACCTGCTCCACCCTGTACGCAGAATATGCGGTATCGTCACCGCCAATGGTGATCAACTTATCTACATTCAGCCTTAAAAGTGATGTGACCGTATTTTCAAGGTGCTTGGGATCTTTTGTTGGGTTGTCCCTGGCAATTCCCAGGTATGAACCACCGGTAAAGTGGATCCGGCTGACATTCTCTATTGTCAGGGAAGTGGTATGATCAATATTGCCTCGCATGACCCATTTAAATCCGTCTCTAAGCCCGATTACCTCGGCTCCTGAAAGTATGGCCCTGATGGTGGCTGCGCCAATGACGCTGTTAATACCCGGGGCAGGGCCTCCGCCTACAAGTATTGCCAATCGTTTCGGTTGTTTTGTCATATTATTGATTATTGGTAGTACAGGAATTTAAAAAAGTTCGTCTTCATTACTGCCTTTGTAAATATTGAATTGGTGGTATTTGCATTTCAATCCACCATTATTAAGATGCATCCTGGATGCAGTTTTCAGGCCAACATGTTTTATGGCTTCCACGTTTCCGCTGAGTATCCAGGCCTGGTAACCTGCAAATTGTTGTTTGAGCTTGTTTCCGATCATTTCATAAAAGAGGTCGATATTTCTGCTTTCCAACCTTTCATCATACGGTGGGTTGATGATCATCAGGCCTTTGCCATCCCCTAACCGATTCAGGTCTTCAAAATTCTGTACTTCAAAGGTTATTTTTCCCTGCAAGCGTGCTTCTGCCATGTTTTTCTTTGCAATCCGAATAGCCCGTGGAGCAATATCGTACCCATAAATGCGATGAGGAAATGGTGTAATCTTTTGTTCAGCTTCATTTAATAATTTCGTCCAAAGCGATTTGTCGAAATCTTTCCAGTTCATAAATGAAAAACTGTTTCGGTGCAGGTTGGGGGCCATGTTGTATGCATACATGGCAGCTTCAATGGGAATGGTACCTGATCCACACATGGGGTCAATAAAAGTGCAATCCCGTCTCCAGCCGGAAAGTAATACAAGGCCTGCAGCCAATACCTCATTCAGGGGTGCCTCGGTTTGTTCAATCCTGTAACCTCGCTGGTTAAGTTGCCTCCCGGAACTGTCAAGGGAAACCGTGCAGACATCATTTTGGATGTGAATGTTAACCTGGAGGCTGGGGTTGTTCCCGCTGATCTCAGGCCTCTTGCCGGTTTTGTTTTTAAACTGGTCAACAATAGCATCTTTGGTTTTATAAACTACATATTTTGAATGAGTAAAGAACTTAGAGTACACCGTACTGCTGATATAAAGACTGTCACGGTAACTCATGTATTCGGACCAGTCAATTTTTTGCAATTCACTGTATAGCCTGTATTCGTTCCGGGCTTTAAATATCCTGATGGGCTTTAATATTTTAGTAGCTGTGCGAAGCCACAAATTGGCTTTGTACAACATTATATTGTCGCCATAAAAAGAAACAGCCCGGTTCCTCTTTTCTATTCTTTCCGCTTTTAATCCTTTAAGTTCTTTGGCCAGTACATCTTCCAGCCCGAAAAAGGTTTTAGCTAAAATTTCAAATTTTTTATTACCTGTTACCAACTTACTACAATTGAAATGGTGGGCGTTATCAGCCCCGAAACTATTTATATGTTATTAACATTATTATTTTAGGTTACAAAGTTAATCAGCCTGTTTTTGTATTCCCAATATCTTTTGAATGGAATTTATATTTTCCAGGCAGTAAATATCCTTGCCCTTTGGTGTATACATATCTTCAATGTCCTGTTTGTATTTTTCTTCAATCTTTGGCCTGACAATTTTCATGGTACTGTTCATGAGCCTGTTCTCTTCGGTAAATCCTTCTGTTAGTATCCTGAAAGTGGAGGGGAGCCATCGTTCGGGGAATATTTCAGCCATTGGGCCGCCTTTGTGATACTTCCTTATTTCTTCCCTGAATAAATCAATAACCTGTTTGCATCCTTCATCTGTTTCACAATTGATATTCAACTCACGAACCTGAAGTTTTAGTTTTTCTGCAACCGGAACCAGCAAGGCTACGGTAAAAGCTTTGTGGTCGTTGTAAAGGATACATTGGTCAATTAAACCGGAGGAATCCACAAGGGCTTCTTCAATGGCTTCCGGGCTGTATTTTTCTCCGTCTTCGCCAATAAGGAGGCTTTTAAACCGGCCTGTTACATACAGAAACCCATCATCATCAAGATATCCCAGATCACCTGTGTGCAGCCAGCCGTTTTGAATACTTTCAGCGGTTGCTTTTTCATTTTTCCAATAACCAATCATCACATTTTCCCCTTTGATCAC
>CAZVAY010000039.1:0-13400 GCA_964625265.1 uncultured Sphingobacteriales bacterium
TTTATTGGCTGGCGCCCCGGTAAAGACTTTTGGGGAGAGCCTGTTATTTACAGGGCCTATTGCGGGATTTGCCCACGAATAATGGAGGCTTACTCCATATTTTTCACCTGTTCCCGAATCTCGGCTGGGAATTTTTCAAATGGAAATTCAGCACCGGATTTCTTAAGCAGGTAAACAATTTTAACATAATCTTCTTTGTCTCCGGACATCTTCAAGGGATTCTGGATAATTTTCAGTAACAGGCGGCCAACACCTATCCCGGCTTCATTTTTCAGGTTGGTGTTAGCCCCGTTATCAATTAGTGTTCCGGCAATTTCAGCATATCCGTTTTCGGCTGCTACCATCAGGGCTGTATTTCCGTTTTTACCCTGGGCATCGGGTTCGGCATTGTGCTCAACAAGTAATTTAACAATCTCTTCCTGCCCGGCATTAGCCGCCACGATCAGGGCTGTATTCCTGTCTTTATTCTTAATTAAAGGGTCGGCACCATTTTCAAGCAGGCTGATACACAGATATTTCATCCCCTTTTGTGCTGCCAGGATGAGCGCTGTATCTCCGGTGTCTCCCATGACGGAATTGGGGTTGGCTCCATGGCGGACCAGCAGGTCAACCTGTTCGTATTGTTCCTTGCGGATTGCCTGCATAAAGGCAAAATCAAATATTTTTCTTTCCGAACCCAGGAACATAACCCCCTCATCGAATAGCGTGCGGGCCCTGGCAATATCATTTTCCATGATAGCAATCACCAGTTGTGTTTCTTTGTCGAGCAGGCTCAGGTTTATCTTCGATTTACAGCTAAGCAGAAAATCAAGGATCTTGGTTTTGTTTTCACGGGCGGCAACAGTAAATACAGTTTTCCCTGAATTATCCTTTTCGGTAATATCGTCATCAGCTTCAACCAGGATTTTAACGGTATTCAGATGTCCTGCTTTAACCGCTGAATGAAGCGGGGTTTCCTGTTCCTCGTTCCTGACATTGACATTAGCTCCCTGTTTGATCAACTCTTTTAATGCCTCGGACTTGCCTTCAATGGCTGCCAGCACCAACGGGGTATTGCCGGATTTGTCACGATAATCGATCTCAATACCTTTTTCGGTCAGCATTTTTATGATCTCTATATTGTCGGCAATAACAGCGGCATGCAGGGGTGTCCGGCCCGTCTCATGGGTTATATCGAACCTGGCTTTGTGTTCGATCAGGTAATTTGCCATCTCTATATTCCCATTCAGGCAGGCACAATATACCGGTGTGGTGCCCTGTGCATCCTGTGAGTTTACCCCAATGCCTTTTTCAATGATCTTTTTAGCCTTTTCATTGTTTCCGCTCTCAATAGCTTTGTGCAATCCTTTTACTTTATTTCCAAAAATCATGATGAGTATTTAATATTTTGTTCAGAAAAAACATTTCTATTCAAAAAAAAAGATATTTCTTTGACCGTAAAAATACTATTTTTTCAGATTGTATAAAGAAAAGCTTAATCCGTGAAGAATATCCAGTTTTTTGTTTTTTACTCCATCGTCATCCTTATTTATGCTTTGGTCAATTATTATATTTTCAGGCATGGCTTCAGATCATTGCCGGCATCCATGTTTAGGACAGCGTTTATATGGGGGTTTGTCATTATTTCTTCGGCCTTTATTTTAGGAAGAATATTGAATGCAGTTTCGCAAGGCATTCTCTCAAACCTGCTGATCAGGATTGGTTCTTTCTGGCTGGCACCCATGTTTTATTTCCTGTTATTTGTCCTGTTAATTGATTTATTCCGTCTGATCCTGTTATTTATTCCCTCATGGCGCGAATTTTTTTATCAGCCCCAGGCCAGGGAGATAGTTTTTTATTCTGTTACCAGTATCGTTATCATTCTTTCGATAGCAGGGACATGGAATTTCAGCAGGCTTGCCCCAAGAGTGGTTAATATTGATATAAACAAGCCACAGTCAAATATGGAAACCCTGACAATTGCTGCTGCCAGCGATATCCACCTCGGCCATACAATAGGTTCAAAAAGATTGGACAAGATTGTCAAAATCATGAATGAAGCCAATCCCGATCTGATCGTATTTTCCGGTGACTTTGTTGATGAGGATGTAAATGTGGTCATTTCAAAAGACATGGGCGCACCCTTGAAAAAAATATTAAACCCGGACAAAGTATTTGCCATCACCGGAAACCATGAATACATTGGCAATGCCGAAAAGGCTGTCCGTTATTTTTCAGGATTGGGCGTAAAATTCATTCGTGACAGCACATTAAATGTAGACAGTAATATTGTCCTGGTTGGAAGGGAAGACAGGGATATGGCGCGATTTGCCGGCCGTAAACGGAAAAATGCCGGTGAACTGACAAAAGGGGTTGATTTTTCAAAATTTGTTATTTGGCTTGACCACCAACCACCCCGTTTTGATGAAGTAAGCCAGTATGATGTTGACCTGAGTATTAGTGGCCATACCCACCACGGGCAGCTATGGCCTATTAATTATATTACCCGCGCTATTTACAAGTTAAGCTGGGGCTTACAGAAAGTCAATAACACCTGGTTTTATGTCTCCTGCGGTGCGGGTGGGTGGGGCCCTAAGCTCAGGATTGGTAGCAGGCCGGAAGTGGTTATTTTCAGGATCAGGAACCTGGCGGCTGTCAGGTGAATTAAATAAGGCCGGGTCTCAGAATTCATGAATTTTTCGGAAGTTTGTGTTGTTGAATTTTCGATCAAATTAAGTTGTAGTTTTATGAGGTTTGCCGATGTTGCAGGGTTACAGAAGATCAAAGACCAACTGAGTGCTGGGGTTAAAAACAACAAATTAAGCCACTCCCTTCTTTTTGTTGAGAACAATGGCAATGGAGGACTACCCCTTGCTTTGGCCTTTGCACAATTCCTGCTCTGCGATTCGACAGTAGAGGGGGATGCATGTGGAACCTGCCCTTCCTGCATCAAGATGGGTAAGCTTGTTCACCCTGATGTACATTTTACCTATCCGACCGTTTCAACCGGTGCATCCAAACCGCCAATAAGTGTTGATTTTATCAATAACTGGAGGTCTATTGTGCTCGACAATCCCTATTTTTCTTATGTTGACTGGATGAAACACCTGAATGCGGAAAACAAACAAGGAAATATCACAATAGCTGAATGTCATGAGATTATCAAACATCTTGGGCTGAAAGCTTTTGAAGGAGGGAAAAAAATCCAGATCATCTGGCTACCGGAATTTTTAGGGAAAAACGGTAATTCGCTTTTAAAGATCATTGAAGAACCAACAGACAATACTTTCTTTATTATGGTAACACAGAATCAGGAGCAGATTCTCAACACCATTTTATCACGCTCTCAAATATATCTTTTACCACCCTTGCAAAAGGAAGATATCAGACAGTTTCTAAGTCATAAATTTCCGGATAACACAACTGATACCGAAAAAGTTGCAGGGCTTGTAGAAGGCAACCTGACCGATGCCATTTCAAAAATCAGCCATGAGGTGGTCAACTATAGCGAAACCCTTTCGCAGTGGCTAAGCTTGTGTGTCAGAGCCGATGTTGAAGGCATATACCATTGGGTGAACCAATTTGTTAAAAACGGCAGGGAAACACAGAAAGATTTTCTTCAAAATGCTATCGGAATAATTAGAAAAGTACTTCATTACAAAACTGTTTCGAACCACCAGCCTGGGGCAGATGAACAGGAAAGGAATTGTGTTGAGTTGTTGTCCCGCTTATCGGTGGAAGAAAAGTTGCCCGAAATTTACCGGCTTTTTAACGATGCCCATTATCATATAAGCCGCAACGCCAATCAGAAAATCATCTTTTTTGAATTATCTTTGCAAGTTAATCTGATGTTTTCCTGAGCAGGTATTACTACAGCTTTCAAACTATATTTATCAAATGGAACCCACACAAACAAATAATAAATTTCAGGATAACCCCTTGCTAAGACGAAAATGTGGTTGTAACCGGAACAAATTAGAAACTACAGATTGGTTAAGCAACTATACCTATATTGACAATGAAGCCATTCCCAGGATTGTAGAAGTCAGGTTTAAAAATACCCGTAAAGAATTTTACCACAATCCCAACAATCTCAGGCTGAAAACAGGACATTTGGTCATTGTGGAAAGCACCAGTGGTTTTGATATTGGTGAAGTTAGCATGACAAGTGACCTGGTGAACCTGCAAATGAGGAAGAGAGGTATGAACCCGCAAAAAGCAACACTTCAAAATGTTTTGCGGATGCCTAATGAGCATGACCTGAAAATATACTACGAGGCCAAAGAACTGGAGCCGGAGACAGTGATCAAAGCAAGGGAATTTGCCATTGAGCTAAAACTCAACATGAAGATCAACGATGTAGAGATCCAGGCTGACAGGCGAAAAGCAACATTTTATTATACTGCCGAAGGCCGGGTTGACTTTCGTGAACTGATCAGAGTTTTTGCCAGGAATTTTAAGGTTAAGGTAGAAATGAGACAGATTGGGATCAGGCAGGAAGCAGGCCGGGTTGGTGGTATTGGCGATTGTGGCCGCGAACTTTGCTGTTCAGCCTGGCTGAATGATTTTTCAACTGTACCTACTATTGCTGCCAAGCAACAAAATCTATATCTCAACCCTTCCAAACTATCGGGGCAATGTGGCCGGTTAAAATGCTGCCTTAACTATGAACTCGACAATTACATTGAAGCCATGGAAGCATTTCCTCCCGAAAATATCATCCTTAAATCAAAGAAAGGCCCTGCCAGGGTATTTAAACTCGATATTCTGAAAGGACTCATATGGTTCTCAATGGGAAGCGGTGCAGATAACACTGTTTTTCCCGTTTCTGTCAGAAATTCAAATAAAATCAGGGATCTGAATAAAAGGGGGGTGATCCCCGATGATTTCAAGGAATTTGAATACCAGGATCCTAAGGCAAAGAAAAAGAGCCTGGATGATGAATTTGATTTTAATATTTGATGCATGAAATTCAGCCGGCACATTTTACCCGGATTATTATTGTTTGTGTTCGTAACAGCCTGCCAGAACAAGCATATTTATGAACAAACAATTTATCTCCCCGAAAGTGGGTGGAGTTTTTCAAAACCTGTTCGATTTGATTTTAAGATTAAAGACACCACTTCTTTTTACAATATATTCCTGAACCTGCGTCATCAGGGAACCTACGATTACAGCAATATCTGGTTAAAGGTAACACAATATGGTCAAGGGCAGCAGTTGGATTCGCGGAGGTTGGAATACACTTTAGCTACACCCGATGGTGATTGGATTGGTAAAGGCCTGAGCGATTGGGTGGACAATCCGCTAATCCTTGAGGAGCATATAAGATTTCCACAACCTGGAAAATATACCTTCCTGATTAACCATGATATGAGGGCCGATAAATTAGAGGAAGTTTATTCCCTGACTTTGTCTGTTGTCAGGGTTACCGATTAAGTATCAATATTGGCGAAACGTGCGTTTGACTCAATGAATTCGCGCCTGGGAGCAACCTCATCGCCCATCAGCATGGAAAATGTACGATCCGCTTCAGCGGCATTATCAATAGAAACCTGGCGAAGCAGCCTGTTTTCCGGATCAATGGTCGTGCTCCAGAGTTGTTCGGCATTCATTTCACCCAAACCTTTATACCGCTGAACCGAAATACCTGTTGTTTTACCGTTGATACGGTATTGTTCCAGAATGCGATCCCTGTCCTGGTCCGACCAGCAATATTGTTCCTCCTTGCCATTTTTAATAAGATAAAGGGGTGGTGTGGCAATATATACAAAACCTTGCTCTATCAGCTCTTTCATATACCTGAATAGCAATGTCAGAATGAGGGTAGTAATATGGCTGCCATCCACATCGGCATCCGTCATGATAATGAGTTTATGGTAGCGTAGTTTAGAGAGGTTTAAAGCCTTGTCATCTTCTTCGGTGCCAATAGAGACCCCCAGGGCAGTGAAAAGATTTTTAATTTCTTCGTTATCGTATATTTTATGTTCAAGGGCTTTTTCGACATTCAGGATTTTTCCCCTGAGCGGCAAAATTGCCTGGAATCGTCTGTTACGTCCCTGCTTGGCTGTACCACCTGCTGAATCTCCCTCAACCAGGAAAATTTCACATTCGGACGGGTCTTTCGAAGAACAGTCGGCTAACTTGCCGGGTAAACCTGCGGAGGAGAATCCATTTTTTCTCTGGACCATTTCACGGGCTTTGCGTGCTGCATGACGTGCTGTAGCTGATAAAACAACCTTATTGATGATCTGTTTGGCTTCTTTGGGATGCTCTTCAACATAGGCATTAAGCTGGTCGTTGATAAATCCGTCCACAGCACCCATGACTTCAGAGTTGCCCAGCTTGGTTTTTGTCTGTCCTTCAAACTGGGGTTCCTGTACTTTTATCGAGATCACGGCTGTGAGTCCTTCGCGGAAATCGTCACCACTAATCTCAAATTTAATATTCTTCAGGTAGCCTTCTTTATCCGCATAGTTTTTAAGTACGCGGGTTAACGCACGCCTGAAGCCTGAAATATGTGTCCCTCCCTCAATGGTGTTGATGTTGTTGACATAAGAGTGGACATTTTCGTTGTAGGATGTATTGTATTGAAATGCGATATCAATGGGGTAGCCGTTCTTTTCTCCTTCGAAACTAACCGGTTCAGGGATCAGTGAATCCCTGTTGCTGTCAATCAGTTTAACAAACTCGGTAAGTCCTCCTTCGGAGTAATATTCTTCTTCTTTTGGGCCATCGCCATTATAAAGGTCACGCTCATCGCGCATAGTTAGCCTCACACGTTTGTTCAGGAAAGCCAGTTCCCTCAGCCTGGTAGCCAGGGTGTCAAATTTAAATTCTGTCACCTGAAAAATAGTATTGTCCGGAATAAAATGAATATGGGTACCGGTGTGGTCTGAAGTTCCAATTTCTTCAACAGATGTGACCGGTTTCCCTTCCCTGTATTCCTGCCTGTATGTTTTGCCATTTCGGTACACCGTGGCAACCAGGCTGGAAGACAAGGCATTGACACAAGAGACCCCAACACCGTGAAGGCCTCCGGAAACTTTGTATGATTCTTTGTCGAATTTACCTCCTGCATGAAGAATGGTCATGACCACTTCAAGGGCAGATTTTTTTTCTTTAGAATGAAGCTCGGTCGGGATACCCCTTCCGTTGTCTTCAACAGTGATGGAGTTGTCTTTATGAATGATGACAGAGATTTCGTCACAGTGACCTGCCAGCGCTTCGTCAATGGAGTTGTCAACTACTTCGTAAACCAGGTGGTGCAGGCCTCTTTGGCCAATATCGCCAATGTACATGGCAGGCCTTTTCCGTACTGCTTCAAGCCCTTCAAGGACATGGATTTTATCCGCGGTGTAATCGTTGGAATTTGTTTGCTTTAATTCGCTCATTTTGGATGTTATTGTGATGGCGTAAAGATACTTGTTTTCTGTTATTTAGGCTATTTTTTAAGCTTGTTTTTATCCACAAAAACTCAGCCATCACTGGCTGTTTTTTTACTCGTTTGTGAATATCTTGTGGAGTGCCAGAACCTGTTTTGTAACGGATTGATTTTCATCATTAAAAATGACGTAATCACTCAATTCCATTTTTTTTTCCTGTGGCCACTGGTTGTTGATAATCTCCAGCGCTGATTTTTCGGAAATATTGTCCCTTTTCATAAGCCGTTTCAGGCGGATACTATCAGGACAAAATACACAAATGATCTGGTCAAGTGTTTTGTCAATCCCGCTTTCAAATATGATGGCTGATTCCTTGATGATATATTCAGCCTGAATGCTTTTATACCAGTCGTTAAAATCTTTTTGTACTTCAGGATGTATGAAGGAATTCAACAGCTTTAACTTTTCTGGATCATTGAAAACAATTTCCCGCATTTCTTTCCGGTTTAGTTCGTTATGCTCATTATAGAGATGATCTCCGAAATGCGTTTTGATATTTTTGATCAGTTCTGTTTTCTCGTTGGTTATTTCCCTGGCCCTCTGGTCGGAATTGTAAACGGGGACACCCAAAACCCTGAATATTTCCCCAACAACGGTTTTGCCACTGCCCACACCTCCGGTAAGGCCTATCTTGATGGGTTTATTTACTCCTGACGACATAGCTTACGTATTCGGGGTTAATTCTTACATTCCTTGTATAGGGGTATTGGGATTCAAACCTGACTTTAAGCTTATTATCTTCGTTAATGTTGAGTTCCTCCTTTTTGACAAAGACGGAGAGGTCGTTGGAGTTTAATTGATTAAAGGCTGACAAAGGCAATTGAAATGTTATGGTGGCTTTATCGGGAATTAACTGAATGCTGTCGTTGGTCCGTACATTAATGGGCAGGACTAATTTTTTCTCTGCATATTTTTCAACATGCATTTCGAAGAGGAGCTTATTCAAATCCGTTGTTAGGTTAGAATAACCGGAGAGGTCAGGTTCGAGGAGGTTTTTAATATTACCGGATATATCGCTAAAATGATAAGACTTGGTAAAAACGGTATCTATACCGTCAATGACTGATTTTGGCCCGCTCAGGTTGATGAAATGCGGTGAAAAGTATTCGGGGCCTGCAGGACCGTATTGTGGTGAAAAATCAATCTGTACAACCGGTACGACCGGTGCCTTTTTGGATAATGTTTTTTCAAAATTAAAATAGATCGTATCGGGTTGTATTTCAATAACCTTTATGTCGCTTATTTTTTTAAAAAAGATATCGTTACGAATGGAAGCAGTAATAAGATAATCGGTGCGTAAAAACCTGCTGACATCAATATTGACGACATATTTATCATGCGATGTTTTGATCTTTAAAATATTCCAACCCACTGTTTCTATCTTCATGGATATAGATCCGGGCAGAGGTTTGGTAGCTGTTTTATCCTGTGGCAGGTTTTGATACGCTACCTTAAAGGGTAAAACTGCTGTATAGTGTTCGCCAAACGCAAATAACAACCAGAAAATAAATGCGATTAAAACCGAAAAAAGGATAACGTAGAATCCCTGCTTCCTGAACAGGGAAGTTAGCTTCGACCGGTTGGGGAAGTTAAGCATTTGCTTGTCATGAATGAACCGGTCATTTTTTGTTAAGAGAAGCTGTTGACTCCATGGAAACTGCATCTCTCTGAATATTGATCTTAATATCTTTGGCAATTTCCAGGATCATGCTGTTCTCTTTGATGTCAATGATCTTTCCATGAATGCCCCCAATAGTAACAATTGTGTCGCCTTTCTTCAACTGCTCTTTAAATTGCTTTTGTTCTTTGGCTTTTTTACTTTGTGGCCTGATCATGAAAAAATAGATAATGGCAAACATCAATACCAACATAATGATGGTTGATGAACCATTTCCAGGTGATTGTGTTGACATCAGGAGGATGCTAAGTATGTTCATAATTTAATTATTTTTCTCAATGAAACCTTTAATATATAATTCTTTAGTGTTAGGAATTGTATTCGCAAAAATAGTAACATTTTTAATAAAATTACCACTTCTTGCCTTGCTGTCGAATACCAGGTTAATAAATCCGCTTTCTCCGGGCATTACAGGTTCTTTTGGATACTCCGGTACGGTACATCCACAACTGGGTACCACATTGGAGATAATGAGTGGCGACCCTCCTCTATTGGTGAATTTAAATGCATGAGCTACTTTGGCCCCTTCATTGATCTTTCCGAAATCATGCATGGTCTTTTCAAACTCCATAGTCGGTTTTTCATCCCCTTTTTTTGCTTTTTCGTTGGCAGTTGCAGGATTTTCAATTAACGAGGAATCAATCTGTTCTTTCTTTTCTGTTTTTTCCTGGCATCCCAGTAAAAACATTGCCATTAATACACATACTAAACTCAGCGTTTTCATATTACCTTTATTTTATAAAAGCCCAAGTCCGGATTTTTGAATCTTCCCTTCTTTTGTTAAACTGATCAGTAAATTGTCGAGTACTCCGTTAATGAATTTTTTACTATTTGGGGAACTGTAATTCTTTGATAATTCAATGCTTTCGTTAATAGTAACTTTGGTAGGTATACTGGGAAAATACAGCAGTTCGGCAAGGCCCATTTTTAGGATTACGATATCGATCAGCATAACCCTGCTGGGTTCCCATTTATCTATTCTTTTTACGATCAATGATTCCAGTTCCTTGTTGTTGTCAATGACTGATGTGAGTGCTTTGTTCGCAAATTCAATACTTTCATCGTCATTCTTTGGTACCTCAAGGAGCTCCAGCCCGTTGGTTTTATTTTCAGAAAGTTTCTTTAATGTTTTTAAAGCCAGTTGAATGGCTACTTTTGAATCGTCATACCAGTTCAGGTATTTTTCTTCGAAAAACTGACTAACCAGCGGGAACTGATTGGGATAGTGTTTCAAAATGAAATTAAAAACGTCAAATTCTTCCCATTCTGCCTGGCTATTGGACGAAATATATTCCCGGAATGTCTCGTGGTTTTTCAGGTCCATAAAGACTTTCCTGAACAAGTCATTTTGTTCGCTGTCCACGATAATGTTTTCCTTTTCAATGATTGATTTCAGGTTTTCGTCTTCCTGAAGCAATGTTGCCAGTGAGTTGGAGTAAAATTTTTTGTTGGCATTCATTTCCTGGACTGATGGAATATTGCGCACCTTTACTTCATCATCGTATAGTTCAACATGATGAATTAATTCTAGAAGAAATGATAAAAGATGGATATAAAGTCTGAAAAGCGCATGAAGGCTTTTGTCTAACTCTTTGATCGCATCACTCTTCGACATGCTGCCATCTGATACATAATAGGCGTAGAGTGTTTGCATGACTTTGATACGGATATGCCTTCTGCTTAACATAGTTTAAATAAAGTGAAAGAATGATAAGATATTCGATTATACCTGTTAAAAAATACGGTTACAAAAATACTTGAATTAATGGATATAGTACGAATTAATAATTATGTATGAAAAGTGAATTTTTCAGGTTAATTCATTAGCTGTTTCCAAATGATCCAGGGAACAGAAAAGCAAGCTGGGTAATGAGCAGTTTATTTCAGTACAACCTTGTAAACAGCTTTCCCATGATTTTCGGACAGTTCAACAAAATAAACCCCTCTTTGTAAACCGGATGTTTCAATGATCTCCTCAAATTTTCCTGAATAACGATAATTCTTCCTTAAAACCTCCCTGCCCATCATGTCTTTGAAAGTTATAGTCAGGTTCCCGGAATAGTAATTCAGCCCTTCGACATAGAGATAGCGGGTTGCAGGGTTGGGATATATGGAAAACCTGAGGGTTTTATTGATTTCTTTTAACGAGGTATTCCCGAAATTAATTGGGTCGCTGAATTTAGTACATCCAGGGTTGTTGGTTACAGAAACTTTGTAATATCCTTTCCGGGTGGGCTGAAAATCCTGGCCGGTTTTGCCAGCCATCAGGCTATCGTAGCGATACCATTGGTTTCCCGTTGCCGAACTCGAATGAAGGAGGGTGTCGCCAACAAGGGTAATGGTTGGCTTATCAGGTGCCTGCCTGACTGATACAGTGATGGGATAGGATGTTCCGTTACAATTTGTATTCTGGTCGGTTACGTACACGGAATAGGTTCCGGCTTCTGACACCTGAAGTGAGCGGGTTGAATTTCCATTTGATACCCCGTTTTTCTTCCAGTCGTAAGTGGTATAGGCACTTGCTGTCTGGAAAGTGACAACATCTCCCTGGCAAAGGTTGGTATCACCGTTAATAGAGATGGTCGGTACAATGTGGTTACTAACCGTTACTTTGTATGTTTGGGAGTTACCGGTGCAGGGCCCTTTTGTCCCGACCAGCACGTAGCTCCCGGTGGAGGTCACAGTAAGAGAAGAAGCAACACCTTCTACGCCCTCCTTAACAACATTGCCGTCTTTTGTCCATTTGTAATAATCAAGCCCGGACTGTCCGACAAACAATACTTGTCCGCCAGTACAGAATGTAGTGGGACCGCTGACCTGCACATTGGGTGTCAGGTTGTTGATTTCAACTTTAACCGCGTCAGAGTAGCCATAGCAATTGTCGCTGTTTAATACGGTACAGGTAATATTGTAGGTTCCTTTTTTTGTAATCCTGATGCTGGTCGTGGTATCTCCTGTAGACCAGGCATAGGAACTAAAACCTGATTGTGCTGTGAGGGTAACAGTGTCTCCGGTACAGGTAATGGTATTACCACTGGTCGTTATAGTTGGCTTGTAATCGGAACAGATCACGATTTTTCGGATGGCCTGGTTATAAAAATCAGCAGCATAGATATAATTATTGTTGTTTGGGTCAACCACCAGTTGTTTAATATTGTTAAAGCGTGCTGCAGTGCCTGTGTCGTTTACGTAACCGGAATAACCATTGTGATAGGGGCCGCCTGCAAATACTGATGTAGTACCGTTTTTATGTTTCAATATTCTGTATGAGTCTGTGATATACATGGTTCCGGCATTGTCGCGCCTGACATCAATAGGGTTCCATGTCCAGATAGTCGGGGAAGTTACAGGGTCTTCTATGACTGTTGTTACCTGGCCGCTGCTGGAGAGTTTTCTTAATTGCCCGTTTCCAAATTCAGAGATATAGAGGTCTCCGGTTGAAGATTCGTAATAGACACCGGTTGGGTAGCTGAACTTGGCTGAAAGTGCAGCACCGTCAACATCTCCTGCCACTCCTGGCTGTCCGGCAATGGTGGTTACTCTTCTGTGGCGGTCTATTTTTCGTATGCAATGGTTGTTTTTATCAGCCACATAAACATTACCGTTCACGTCTACATCAATGCCTGTTGGTCCATTGAACTGTGCTTTGTGCCCGGGGCCGTCTTTAAAACCCGGATAGATGTTGTAACAATAATCTGTAGGATTAACATAAGAGTATTTTCCAGCTAACACGTTTGAAGTCTGCGGGCTTCCCAAGGTGGCCAGCGGGTTCATGATACGGATAACATGATTGCCCTGGTCTGCAATATATATCGTGTCACCGGGGCCAACAGCAATACCGGCAGGATTTGTATACCGTGAATTTGTCAGTCCGATACCAGTTCCTGTTTTCAGGCAGGGTTGCCCGTAAGCTCCTGACCTTGTATAGAGTGTCCCACCGGGTGTGATCACGCTGATGGTATGTCCGGTTTCTCCCTGGCCGTAGTCCCCGCCATAATTGGTCAGCCACAAATTACCCTGGCTGTCAAATGCCAAACCAAAAGGATAAGCAAGGTAAGCACTCAGGCGGTTAACACCAACAGGATTATGTCCTGCTGTTTGTGCTGTCCCTGCATACAATGAAACTGTCTGGGATTGTGCCTGTAACAGGCTAAAACTGACAAGAGCAAGAATTATATATTTTTTCATGGTATCGTAATTTTCAGTTTCACAAAGGTATTAAAAACAGTCCAATTATCATATTCTGTTGGTAAAGTTAAAACACGGAATAGGTAATCCACTTAATAAAAAGTAACCCG
>CAZVAY010000040.1:0-13252 GCA_964625265.1 uncultured Sphingobacteriales bacterium
AAGGATAATCATCCTGATTTGCGCATTGTGGTCATTTCTTGTTTTTGGATAAATAAATATACCGCCTTTGAGCAAATTCCTGTGAAAATCAGCAACCAATGTACCTATATACCTGGATGAGAAATTGCCGTATTTATCCCTGCCTTCATTCTGTAAATACTTGATAAATTTTTTTATCCCTTCTGAAAAATCCATGTAGTTAGATTCATTGATAGAGTATATCCTGCCATTTTCAGGTATCTTGATTTTCGGATGTGAAAGACAAAATTCCCCGATGGATGGGTCAAGGGTAAAACCGTTCACCCCATTACCGGTGGTATAAACCAACATTGTTGAAGAACCGTAGATTACATAACCAGCAGCGACCATTTTATTACCGGCCTGCATGCAGTCTTCCGCAGTACCGGATCCTTCGATAGGGCTGACTCTCCTGTATATGCCGAAGATAGTTCCGATTGAAGCATTGACGTCAATATTTGAAGAACCATCAAGTGGATCAAAAACAACCACATATTTCGCTTTTTGGGTCCCGGTAGAATTCACCGGAAGTTCATTTTCCATTTCTTCAGATGCTACCACACAGCACTCTTCACCACCCCGGAGGGCGGCAACAAGCTGATTGTTGGCATAATCATCCAGTTTTTGAACCTCTTCTCCCTGTACATTAATGGAATCGGTTGTCCCTAAAATATTAACTAGTCCTGCCTTATTAACCTCCCGGTTAATAATTTTTGAGGCTGTCCCAATATCTCTCAATAAACTTGACAAGTCACCTGAAGCATAAGGGAAATCGGATTGCCTTTCAATAATAAACTCATTAAGCGTTTTAACTATACCAAACATAATTTTTATATTTTTGTGATACAAATATCAGAAAATATATTTTGATAAACCGGTATTTATGAGAATTTTTAAGTTTGGAGGTGGTGTCTTAAATTCAGCCGAGTCGATAAAAAAAATGGCTGAAATAATTAAAGAAACCCGTTACAATAAACTTGTTGTTGTTGTTTCCGCCCTTGGAAAAACCACCAATAAACTGGAGAATATTGCCGACAAGGCCTGGCAAAATAGCAGTGAAAGCCTGATGCTGTTAAAGAACCTGAAAAAGGATTTCGATAAAATTCTGACTTTGTTATATCCTGTTCATAACGTAGCAGCCGAAGGCCACATTGAAAGTCTTTTTCTCGAATTGTCTTATAAACTTAAAAAAACCGGTGTTGATAGTTTTGATTATTTTTACGACCAGGTTGTTGTTTATGGTGAAATTATTAGCAGCAGGCTGATTAGTGATTACCTCATGTGGGCCGGGCTTGAGAATAAATGGCTGGATGCCAGAAAGAATATTTCAACCTCAGGTGCCCACCGTAAGGCAGAAATCATTGATGAATTGTGTCTTGAAAAATTAGGCCTCTCTGTGAAGCTTGATATGTCGGGAAAACTATATATTACCCAGGGATTCATTGGTGCCGATGAAAATGGCATAACAACTACCCTGGGAAGGGAAGGTTCTGATTATACAGCTGGGTTTTTAGCCGCTGCATTAAACGCCTCTGAAATAATAATCTGGAAGGATGTAGATGGCGTTTTTAATGCCGACCCAAAAAAGTTCCCGTCAGCCGTAAAACTCGACCACATGTCATATGAACAAGCTTCGGAACTGACCATGCTCGGGGCGAAAATTCTACATTTCAGGACTATCGAGCCACTGGCCCAGGCTGATATTGAATTAAAAATAAGCAATTTCCATTCTCCCGGTTCCAAAGGTACCCTGATCACAAATGCAGGTGAAACACAAAATGAACTTCCGTTTATCATTGACCAGGAAGGATATGCCTACTATACAATCCATAAAAATATCTCTGAACCCTTTAATGCTGAAGAGAAAAAACAGTTATCCCGCTTGTTTTATAAATATGAGTTGGATAAGGTTTTTCTGGAAATCAAGGACGATGAAGTGATTGCTTGCTCCAAGTATGATAAATATGCCACTGATAAATTTATCAATGAGTTGGGCTCTGAGTTTATGATGATGAAAACCATTGACCTGAAGTTGCTCACTATTAAAAATTTCAATGACGACATGGTTGCTGATTTACTCAAAGATAAAGGTGTATTTTATAAATACAGAAAGCAGGATGTTATGCATGTGCTTTATGTGTGAGGGAATGTATCTTTTAATACCCTGCAGTGAATGGCAGACCTGTTTTAATTACCTCGTTTATCCTTAGATTTGTTGCCGAACATGACAGAGAAAAAAAGATGAAATATCTTAAGTGGACGTTGATTTTTACCGGGCTTTTTATGGCCCTGGCTTTTACCCAAAGCAGTTCAAGGCAGGTAAGTGTAAAAATGGACAGTAAATTTTATATAAAGGGGCGGGTTGTACACGCAACAGGGGATATTTACTACAATTTTACTACCGGCAAAATGGTGTCTCATTTTGTCACTCCAATGGATTACTATTTATTAATGAACAACAAAGGAGAGGCTCAGGTTTATTATCCCAAAAGTAATGAAGTAGTTTTAACCCGGGGAATGGATTTTAATACTGAAAAAACCCTGTTATATTATTTCCTTGCTAATAAAATATATGACCTGGGACTGAAAGACCTTGGATTCTCCATGACCCATACACGCTTTGAGGAAGGCCACATGATCTCGGAGTGGTCCCCCAAAGGAACGATGAAAACCAGCCTTTCTAAAATTGAATTGGTGCACAAAAACTATCTGCCCATTTACCTGGGGTATTATAACACAAAAAAAGAACTCGTCCAGAAGATATTCTATTATAATTACAGAACTGTTAAAAGCCTGAACTTCCCACAGAAAGTAGTTGAAATCACTTATTTACCAGATGGGGATTCAACGGTAAAACGTATGGCATATTCCGGTTTTTCATTTGGTATAAATCCTGACAATGAAAAATACTTCAACTTTTCAGTCCCTAAAAGTGCCAAAATCGTAGAGAATGAAGATTAGGATTGCATTAGCAGTTGTTATGGTATTCAATATGGTTTTTGGTAAAAGCCTTTTTGCCCAGTCTGTGACAAATGACCTGGCCATTATCGAACATCATGATCACGCCCCATTTATAATACAACATCACAAACCTGAATACATATTCAGCCGGTCGAATGTGTTGATTAAATACAATCCACTTAGCCTGGTCCTTGGGGGTTCCATGTTTTTATATCAAAGTGTGGTTTCTCCGCAAATCAATGCCCAGTGCTTGTACCAGCCTTCCTGTTCTCATTTTAGTGTAAATGCTATCAGGGAGTTTGGGGTTTTTAAAGGGGTGTTTGTTTCTGCCGACAGGCTGATGCGTTGCAACCGGTTAGCCTCCATGGATGTTTTTAAGCTGCATGTTGATCCTAACACGCACAGGGTAGCAGAAGAAGTAAGTCGTTACAGCCTGAAAACAAAAATAAAATGACATGAAGTACAGGCTTGTCATTTTGCTGATTATCTTTTTACCGGTGACTTTTCTTAGGGCCCAGCCCGCAAAGAATACATCTGGGCTTGCATTTGCCAATTACCTGATCCAAACTGAAAGAGCATATCCCGAGGCCATGTTTATCCTTCACCAATTGGAAAGGGAGAAGAAATCAGAACTCAAAGACACCATCAATTATTTACTGGGTTGGGCCTGGTATTTACAAAAACAACCTGATAGTTCGAATACTTACCTGGCAAGGGTTTCGGAAAATTCGAGCACGTATGTAAAATCAATCTTTTATACCCATTTTAACACGGCCTATGCCGGCAGATTTGACGAAGCTGAAAAAATGATCAGGGAATTTGTCCCACCTACAGGGTTGTACACGGAATTGAGCCATTTTCAACTGGCCTCGCTATCATTGCTTCAGAAAGACTTAGCTGTTTATCAAAAGCAGTCAGGATACTTTACTTATTCGCATTATGAATTGAAAGAACAGGAAGAAAAACTGGACAATATTTACCGGGAAATGACTGGGTTCAAACCAAAATCCTTCTTTGTGGCAGGAGCCTTGTCAGCGCTGGTCCCCGGGCTTGGGAAAGTTTACACCGGCAAAACAGGAGAGGGGGTTGCGGCCTTTTTGGCCGTAGGGTCACTGGCTGCTATCACACTCGAAAATTATTTAAAGGATGGCCTGTATGACCCGAAAACAATTTTGTTTGGCGGGTTGTTCACCACTTTTTATGTAGGCAATATCTGGGGAAGTGTAGTAAGTGTCCAGGTCAGGCGCCAGGAGTTTTACGAACTAAAAAATGATGAAGTACTTTTATACATGCATATTCCTTTGCGCAACATTTTTTATTAGTGTTGCACAACCGGTTGGCCCGCTTTTTCGTAAGGCGGACTCTCTTTTCGGCAAGGGAGAATATTTTCCGGCATCGGTGGAGTATGCCCGTATTTCCTTCAACCATCCGGATGGTTCAGATTATTCAATGGCATTGCTGAAAAGAGCCCGGTGTTTAAAGTATTTGGGACGTTATAATGAAGCTGTCAACGTTCTGCATAGGATAAACCCTTCCGGGCTATCCGATTCAATGCATTATCTGGTCATGTACGAAACGGCTGTGAATGCTTTTCTTGATAAGGACTATCAGGAAGCGGAGGCACAGTTCAAACAAATGGATTTCTTTATCCATGATTCCACTTTGACCCAACCAGCCTTGTATTTTCGTGTATTAACAATGAATGAGTTACGGAAGTGGGAAGAGGCGGAGTTATATTTTACTCAACTAACAAGGCTTGAAAACATCAATCAACAGGATACAACAGTTTGTGCCATATTGGACTTATATCATGAGCAGGTACCCAAAATGAAAGATGCTGAAAAGGCCGGGCTCATGTCCTCTTTTATTCCAGGCCTGGGGCAAATGTATGCTGGTTATCCCGGAGAGGCTATGCTGAGTTTTGGATTAAATGCCATTTGCCTGGCAGGCGGTGCTTACCTGATTTATCAAAAATATTACCTGACAGGCTGGCTTGCCGGCCTTGGATTGCTGGGGCGGTTTTACCAGGGAGGAAGCAGACGAGCCATGGATTTGGCTGAAAAAAGAAACCTCCGGGTTTCGGATGAATTTAACCGAAAGATACAGGAATTGTTGTTGCAACTGCAACAAAAAACCCGGCATTAAGCCGGGTCGTTAATTGTAACGGTTGATCGTTTTTTACATCCACATAAAAAACTTTGGATTGTCAACATATTTGCCGATATCTCCATTAATGGCACCGATCAGCAACATGATGGTATCGATGGTGTAGTTAATACCAAAGAGCCCTCCAGTACATAAATATCCGATAAATACCATGGTTTCGGTACCCAGGTAAAGCCTGTGAATACCCAGATAGCCCAAAGCCCAGGATATAACAAATGCTGCCCACTCGTTTTTTTCACCTATGGTTGCATTATTTACATTCATGTCAAGAGTCAGGGGAGCATCCGGGGTTGCAATTTCCTGTGATTGATTAAATAGTGTTTCGACACCCTGGTCGTCAACATAATACTTGTTGACACCTGCAAACGAAAATGAAACCGTTGCAAATGCTAAGCAAGCCAAAAGGATAAGTTTCTTCATAGTTTTTAAAATTTAAAAGGTTTAAGGTTTGTCAAAAGTATAATTTATCTACTAATTAACCCATGTTTTCTTGAAAATAATATTGGCGGAGAGTCAGGCAGCCGGTAATTTCCTGAACCAGTAACAGGAAAATAATTCTAACATTCTGCAAAACACCTTCATGGATGAATTCATACCTGTCGAGATTATTATTTATGAGGTCAAGATGCTCAATAATATTTTTTTTCTGTCAAATTATTTTGTACTTTTGTTGCCGATTCCTTCAATCATTTTTTAGTATTTTAATTACTGATTACATTCTTTTCAGGCCAGGGCAGTTTTGACAGACTGAGTCAGTTATTTGAGGAATCTAAAATTGAAATAGTTGAAAAGCAAATAGGTATTTTATTCAACGATAAATTGCATTACAAATAATTTAAGTAAAACATGTTTCAGAAAGAAACCGATGTAACCTACCTGAACAAGGAAAATTTTAACGATGAAATCAGGCTGCACGAAGGATTTATCCTGATCGAAGCTTTTGCCATTCGCAACGGCAATAACCACATGATAACACCTATTATCAAGGAAGTGTACGACAAGTTTGAAATTGAACTCAAATATTGCAGGCTTGATGTGAATGATGAGTCTTTTGTAGCGTCAAAACTTAAGGTGGAATCAGCTCCATCTTTTGTGATCATGTTTGATGGAAAGGTTGTGGACAGGATCAATGGCCTCCTACAGAAAAAGGTGTTGATGAACAAACTGAAAATTGCCATCAGGAGCGCCAGGGTTAAAATGAAATAAGCCGTTCAGTCTCTTTGTGTAAATATTCCTTTGAAAAAACCATTCAATGGATGTATATTGGGCGATAATTTCATAGAGTGCTCAATAACTTTGGATGAATCTACCTTTACACTTTGCTACATTTCGGACTTACTTACTGTTAACACTGGTATATCTGGTTTTTGCTGGTGAGGTGGCTGCTCAGGATTTTGAAAAAAAAGATGCCATCCTGATTGTTAGTTTTCAGAATTATACGAATCAAAAACTGACCGGCACTATTGTTAAAATTAAAAACGGTGAAACTTATTCGGGCACGGTCAACGACATGGGCGAAGTTTTTTTTACCGTTCCGGCCAATGAAGTTTACCGGGTTACAGTTAAAAACCTGGTTGATCTTTACGAATTTCGTATCCCCAATTACGACAATCTGGTATATAAGATCATATTTAACGTGAACGGGAACCTGAATGATAAAGCCCATATACATCGCTTTGCAGACTCGGTCATATTTGACAATAACTCTCTCTTTACTCAAAAAGCCTGGACGGGCGATGCAGAAGTTGATGTCATCATTTTTGACCGTTCAGGTGATGTCATTAATGAACGAAAAGAGATACGACTGGCTGATACTGTATCGGGCAATGCATTTGTATCCATGACCGAAGATGTTTTCGGTATGGCTAAGTTCCTGGTTCCCAAAGGTGGCGTTTATAAAATTTCTTCCGAGGATAACAGTGACCTGGGCCAAGTCAATGTCCCTAACAATGCCTACCTGGTGAGGAAAAATGTGATCTATACCTATGAGATACTGGAGAAAGAGGATAAAAAGAATCAAAAGCATAAAAAAGATAAAGATGAAATTGAACATGGGTATATACATATTTCCCTGAAAGACAACTACGGAAAAGCTTTGCCGGATGAAGTGGTTTTTTTTGAAGGCGAAAGGTCAGGGAAGGTATATACAGCTAAGTCGGATGCCAATGGAAATGTTGACATCGAAGTACCTTATGGTGATGTTTATACCCTGCATTTCAAATATGAGCGGAATGTGGACATTTTTGATATGACAAAAGTAGCCAGGCAACTCAGTGACACAAAAGTGTATAACTACATTGGGTCGGCCGTGCTGGAATCGGATGATATTGAGGTGAAAAAAGATTATTTTACCAGGAAATTCAACCAGTACGTATCAGATTCATTCAGTTTTAAAGACAGCACTGTATTGAAGGTGCTCAACCGGAACCGGCAATGGGGTATTAAACTTATTGTAACCGACCTCACTGGCAGTATGTATCCTTATGCCGGGCAGGTGCTGGTATGGTACAAACTGAATTACATGAAAGAAAAAAAGAGCCAGTTGCTTTTTTTTAACGATGGCGATAAGAAGCCTATGGAGTTAAAAAGGCCGGGAAAAACAGGAGGCATTTACGTTTGTGAAGATTGTGATTACATGCACCTTTTCAATACTATGATCAATACAATACTTGGGGGCAATGGGGGGGATAACCCTGAAAACGATATCGAAGCCCTAATGGTTGCTACCTATAATGTTAAAAAGTTTGATCAACTTATTTTAATTGCAGATAACAACAGCCCTGTTCGCGACCTTGAATTGTTGCGAAAAGTAAAGTTTCCTGTAAATATTATTCTTTGTGGCGTCAAGGATTATGTGTCGCTGGAATACCTGAATATTGCTTACAAAACAGGTGGATCTGTTCATACTATTGAAGAAGACATCACCAGTATTGCCCAGGCACTGGACGGTGAAACCATTACCATTGGTACTGAGTCGTACAAATTGATGAACGGTGAATTTGTGGTAGTTAAATAGGCTTATTTCTTTTCAGAAATTCTTCTTTCAATAAGCGCATAGGTGGCGAAACTGGCCAGCCAGTGCTCCCCTGAATAATTCCCTGATGACAGAACCGGCAAACTTTTCCTAAGGTGCATGTCACCAAGTGCAGCTAAGTGGTCATCCCCGGTTTTTTCAGCCAGGTGGTAAAAACACCACGCCCTGCTCAGGTTCAATCCATCCAGGTGTATTAGTTTCCCATCAGTCCGGTCAAGGACAACAGCCGGGCTGAAAAGGTTGGAAGGGTCATCCTGCAGGGTTGGTAAAAAACTTTGTACCCATCTGTTGAATTCATCAGGGCTTAAAACCCTTTGCATCAGGTCAGCTTCTTCGAGGCAGGGCGAAAGGAAATCAAAACCGCCAGGTTCCCATCCGGCAGGGCAGTTTTTGTCGTTGAAGTAAAATTCAAGAGCTTTTTGTTCAATCCTCGTTTTCAGGCTGTCATTCCCGACTGACCTGGCATAATCCCAGGCAAAGCAAAGCCCGAAAGCCGTATTGCTGTGTTCTCCTATACGGATGGGATAAGCAAGCCGGGGCAGGAAATGATAATATTTTGATGCAATCAGGTCAGCGAGGGGTTTGATCTGTGCGTAAAGTTGTTGTCCCTGCACATCATTCCACAAATACAACTCTTCAGCAAGCTTAAGAAGCCAGGCCCAGCCATAGGTGCGTTCAAAATTCTTGTTTGAAACGGTATTAAAAAAGGATATTTCTTTCCTGATGTTTTTATCGCTGATATTTTTTTGAAGAACAGAACTTATCTCTTCTGACAGGTAAATGCGGGGAAATTCTTTCAGCACTTTGACCAACAACCAATGGCCGTGAACTGCAGAATGCCAGTCGAAGCAACCATAAAATGCGGGATGCATTTCAACAGGGGTTAAAGCGTCCGAATCGGAAGCCATAACATGACCGGGTTTATTGGGATATTCCCGGGCTACACAATTCAGTGACATCCGGGCAAAATTTCCAGCCATTTTTTCGGTAAAAATGAGTGTGGAATCCTGGGCAAAAGATACTATGAACAGTGAGGCAAACAAAAAAATGAGAAGTGATTTCTTATTGAACAATAACATAACAGACATTTTGGTTAGATTTTCTAAAATACAATTCCAAAACTTACCTTTGCCACAAAATTAAATATTATGCAAAACTCTGTTAAATTTATTATTGGAATACTTTTATTGACATTTGTTTCCTGCTACCAAATGCCGGAAGTAAATTATGACATCACCCCGGAAGAAATTAGTGAACACATACAGTTTTTAGCGTCCGATTCGCTAAAAGGCCGCTGGCCGGGGACACCTGAAGCTAAAATTGCTGCTGAATATATCAAGGTTCATTTCCAGGATTACGGTCTTACGTTAATGGGTGAAAATGGATTTCAATACTTTGACATTGTTAGCTCGGTGACTCTGGGCGATGAGGTTTCTTTTTCTCTAAACGGAATTCAGGTAGATGCAGATACCGGGTTTATTCCCTATTCGATATCAGGCAAGGGCGATGTCAGTGCACCGGTTGTGTTTGCAGGGTACGGTATCAAAATAGAAAATGACAGTTTTCAGTGGGATGATTTCAGTGGTATTTCGGTGGAAGGGAAATGGGTACTTGTGATGGCGGGAATTCCGCAAATTGAAAGCATGAAGGATAATTTTGAAAATAGTGATGAAATTTATGCAAAAGCCCTGCATGTTGCTGATCAGGGAGGATTGGGCTTGCTGGTTGTCAATCCTTTTTCTTCCGGCAAGAAAGATGAATTACCGAAACTTAAATTTAAAAGTGATGCCAGCCTTGCATCCATCCCTGTAGTTCATGTAAGCAGGGGAGTAGCTAATGATATATTTGGAACTGCAACTGATTTGGAGGAGGTTGAAAAGGAAATTACCGGAAAGGAAAAGCCCTGGGGTTTCGAAACAGAATCACAGGTTGATGCACATATTGAAGTAGTGCTTGGAAAAACCACTACACAGAATGTGCTGGCAATGATTGAAGGAAATGATGATATCCTGAAAAATGAATACGTAATTATTGGTGCCCATTATGATCATTTGGGTATGGGAGGCCCCGAAACCGGCAGCCGTTCAAAAGATACCCTTGCACCGCACAATGGCGCTGACGACAATGCCTCCGGTGTAGCAGGCGTGATTGAGCTGGCAGGCGCATTAATGCAGATGAAAGACTCGTTGAAACGCTCCGTTATTTTTGTGGCTTTTTCTTCGGAAGAAACGGGACTGCAGGGTTCATCAGCATTTGCCAATGAACCTCCGGTTGATTTGGATAAAGTATCTGCTATGTTCAATTTTGATATGATCGGCCGCCTCGATACCACTTCCCGTTCCCTGGTAACCGGAGGGCTTGGTAGTTCCCTGGAGGGAGAATCACTGCTGGATAGCGCTGTAGCAGATGCCGGGTTCAAGCTGTCAAAAGGAAGGGAAGGTTATGGCCCCTCCGACCATGCTTCATTCTATGCTAAAAATATTCCGGTATTTTTCATAACGACCGGTGCCCATTTGGATTACCATACAATAAATGATGATTGGGAAAAAATAAACGAACAGGGAGAAGTAAATGTTCTTCAGGCAATGCTGAAATTGACCTGGTACATAGCAAACCATGAAAATAAACTTACATTTCAGGAAGCAGGCCCTATACGAAAAAGAGGGGGTGGATATGGCTCAGGCGTAACCTTTGGTATTATGCCCGATTTTGCAGCCCAGGGTATTGAAGGTTTGAAAGTACAGGCTGTCAGGCCGGATGGCCCGGCAGGCCGGGGTGGAATGCAAAATGGCGACATTATTAAAAAGATTGATGGCATGTCTGTGACCAATATTTATGATTATATGGAAAGGCTGAAAAAGCTTAATCCCGGCCAGACCGTTTCGGTAGATGTTGAGAGGAATGGAGAAATTGTAGTGCTTATTTTCCAGGTATAAAAAAAGCCCGGAAAGTAACCGGGCTCAAGTTCACTATGAAAAAAGTAATTAGTTTGTTGAATGGTTTAATGGGGGTAAAGTAAGAGTTTTATACAAAATAAATTTTTATTAAGAAAGATGATAAATAAGCAAAAACCAGGCAATTATTTTTATTGCTATTTGTCAATGTCATATTGTTATTTCTGATAAAGGAAGATATTTGATGCCAATAAAAAGTTAAGTAACATGAAGAATATGAAGATTTTTTGGGTATTTGCTCTATTAATTACAATTCTTGCAGCCTTTTACCAACGTACAACAGGCCCTACTTACCCCAAACGCCAAAAAGCGATTATTGATGGTGGGGAATATAAGCTTAGCCTGAAAAGGAGCCAAAACACGAAATACCCCTGTGAGATAAAATTAGAAATTGACAATGAAAGTGTTTCTGCTAATCTTTATTATCATCGTTTTCCGGTTAATGAAGAATTCACTACTGTTGCCTTTGAAAGGAGAGATAATGAATTGGTTGCCCTGTTACCCACCCAACCTTCAGCAGGAAAGTTACAGTATTATATTGAAATAAATAGTCAGGATGGAACTCAGCAGTTTTTCAAAGACGATAATGTAGTGATCAGGTTCAAAGATAATGTACCGGCTTACATCATGATCCCTCATATCTTCTTTATGTTCTTTGCCATGTTGATCTCAACCCTGGCAGGATTACTGGCCGGTTTCAACAAGGAACAATTCAGGAAATATGCTTTTGTGGCAATAGCCCTCTTGTTTGTTGGCGGAATGATATTGGGCCCGTTTGTCCAAAAATTTGCATTTGGTGAGTTCTGGACCGGAATTCCATTCGGATGGGACCTGACCGACAATAAAACACTCATTGCTGTTGTTGCCTGGGTTGCCGCTGTAGTAGCTAACTTGAAAAAACCACGCAGATGGTGGGTGCTTGCAGCAGCGATCGTCTTATTAATGGTGTACTCCATACCTCATTCCATGTTCGGTTCCGAGTTGGATTATACCACAGGTTCCGTGACTACCGGTAAATAAAATGTTGGTATCCTTGATTTTAATTAATATTTTAAAAAAAAATTAAAATTTATTTGGAATGGATTCAAATAAGATATATATTTGTTCCGAAATTTAAACCAACCAACATGAAAGCTATCCAAATCCTAACCTTACTCGCAGCATTTGTTTTTGCTGCAGCTACCATTCAAGCCAATACCTCTGTTAAAGTAACAGACCAGGTTAAAGTTGAAAAGATTGTTAAAGCTGATAATTCGTACCACTTTGATGGTGATGAGAAAAAAGCCAAAACAAAAAAATCTTCTACCAAAAAAGGTTCATCCTGCACAACTAAGAAAAGCTGCTGTAAAGGAGAAACCAAAACAAATGGCACTTGCTGTAACAAATCGAAAACAAAGACATCGAGTTGCTGCAAGCATCATACCCCTCGATTCAGGCCGCCGTGGCCGACGACGGTTCCGTGGTCGGCGTCGGCGACTTCGAGGCCCAGGGGCGACGGGCCATCGAGAACCTCCAGCGGGTGCTCGTGGCCGCCGGGATCTGGAATGAAACGATCAATGTGAGAGGAAAGTCCATCGTGTTGCGCGGCGCCGGGGGGTCGCGAGCGACGACACTTGATGGACGCGGATTGAAGGGGAGGGCCATCCGCTGTGTCGGGGAAGAGACAGCGGAGACCAGGATCGAGGGATTCACCATCACCAGGGGGAGTGGTGATGTGGATGCCCACGGTCCGGATTCGACGATTGGTGGTGGGCTGCTGGTTGTGGGCAGCAGCCCCACCATCCTCGACTGCGTGTTTCGGGAGAACAGGGTGACGCTGCATGGCGGAGCCGCATACTGCGGAGAGAATGCGAACGCGACGTTCCAGGACTGTGTGTTCCAATCCAATGTCGGGGAGAAGGGTGGCGCGGTCTTCAACATCCGCAGCAATCCTCGCTTCTCGAAGTGCACATTCATCAGAAACCTGGCGGATTACGGTGGTGGTGGTGTCTACAACGATCGGCAATGCTCACCCACCTTCATCGGGTGTCATTTCGATTCGAACGAGGCCATCTACAACGGCGGTGCGATCTACGACTACGAGAGCAGTGGCAGCATCTCGGGGTGTTCCTTTGCCCGC